>NZ_JBMYAU010000001.1:0-9338 GCF_053994455.1 Nautilia sp.
GGTCAACAAAAATTTCGTTATGACTGATTGCGGCAATTAATAAAAAGTTCTTATTCAAAAGCATTCCGTTTCCGAACACATCACCCCTCATACTTCCCACACCGACTACAGAGAGTCTGTCGGTATAGATATCCCTGCCTTTTTCGATAAAAAACCTGTTGGCGGTATGAATGGCTCCTTTTGCGGTAATTCCGAGTTCTTTGTGAGAATAACCCGTGCTGCCGCCGCTTGCAAAGGCATCTTTTAAGAAATATCCTCTTTTTATCGCAATTTCATTTGCAACGTCGCTCATTGATGATGTCCCTTTATCGGCGGCAACAACAAAATAGAAATCTTTATCGTTATATTTTACTACATCATCAACATCACCCACATCAATTAAATCAAGAAGAGCGTCGATAAACAGCGAATAATATTTTTTAAACTCTTTCTTTGAAATTCCCGTTTTGAATATGACAAATCCGCCTTTTGCGCCTTCGGGGATTATAAGGGCGTTTTTGGCTTCCTGGGTTATCATAAGGTCTTTAATCTCTTCTCTGAAATCGTGAAGCCTCTCAGACCACCTTATACCGCCCCTGCTGATTTTGCTCATTCTTAAATGTATCCCGTTAAAGTCGTTGTGATACACATAGCTTTCAATATTCGGCTGCATTCCGAAAAGTATGTTTTTAAAGTTTTTCGTTTCCACTTTGAAAGAGACGGTTTCTTTGTTTAAAAAATAGTTGGTTCTTACAATGTTTTTTACGATTGTGTATAAAACCCTGAATATTTTATCTTCGTTAAGGTTTGAAATCTCTTTTATCTCTTTTTCGATAGTCTGTTCGAGTGAGAGGTCTTTATTTGAAAATTTTGCCTTGAAATAATCTATAATTGTTTTCGTTAATTTAGAATTATTCAGTAATGCGGAAATAATGAGATTTTCATTAAACTCGAAAAACAGCTGGTTTTGATATTTGATAAGCGCCCTTAACAGGGAAATTTCTCTTATATTAAGCCCTTCCCATGCCATATAGTAGAGTTTACACAGTGTATACAGTTCGTTTAAAAGGGCTTTTTGGAGAATTTCAAAAAATATTTCTTTATTTTTTAAAAAGACGTCCGTATGTTTCATATCCGTTTTTATTTTATATACAAAAACACCGTCGTTTATAAACGAAACGGAATCAAGTATGGATATACTGAAGTTTTGAAGCAAATTACTTATTTGGGTTATGGGCAGTTTGTTTTTCGAATATATGTGAAATGTTTTTGAAGTTTCGTCAAATTTTATAAAAATGTTTTCAAATTCAGGTATATTATAATCTTTTTCGGAAATTAACTGTCTGCATAAGTCGTTCATAATTAACTCTTTTTCAAAAGAAAAAGAAGTTATTTAGTATATAAAACTCTTCTTCTTTTTCTTTTCATTTTAAATTTTCCTCTTGCCATATAACCTCCTTTTTTGTGGAAGTTAACAGGTGTTATTATAACAAAAAATTATATTAAATAAAAACCGCGCTCATATATCCGACCACCTGATTTTCATCGCCGCTTACATCGGCGCTTGTTCTGTAATCTACAAGTAAAGGCGTAAGGTTTAGTTCCTTGCTTGAATGTATCAGAGCTTCAATTCCTGTTTTACCGCACGCTTCACATTTTTCAAGCTGCGTAACATCTTGATTGTTAACCGCTTCTAAGCAGTTATAGTCAAGGACGTTTGCCGTTTTTAAATCATAATAGTGGCTTAAATCGCTGCTTATTACCACTAAAATATTATTCTGAATAAGGAAACTGATAATTTCTTTTAATTTTAACGGTGAATAATTAGAATATACCAGTTCAATTACTTTTATGTTTCCAAAGTAATGTTTAATAAAAGGTATTTGAACTTCCGTTGAATGTTCCACATGCACATATTCAAGGTTTTGCACACCGAAATTTTTAATTAAAGCCCTGGATGTTTCAAAATCTATCGGAAGACTGCCGCAGGGCGTTTCGTATTCGTCTTCAAGTGTTACGCTTATGCCTTCAAAGGCAAATCTGTGCGAAGGGCCTATTACCGCCACCGCTTTTGGTGTTGAGTTTTGTGCGATTCTGTATGCAAAATTTGCAGTAAATCCGCTGTAAACCCATCCGGCATGGGGAACGATAAGCGCTTTTGGTTTCAGGGAAAAAATTTCCGCAGCTTTTTTCCCGTCAACGTTTTCGTCTATTAATTTATTAAAATGTGCGATATAACCTTCAACAGCCTCACAGCTGCCTCCGTACCATTCTTTTACGACCGCCGCTCTCATTTCCAAACTCCTTTAATAGTTTCACCGCATTTAGGGCAGTGTGCTTTTCCGTTTTCATCAATTTTAAGTATGTTTTTTTCAACTCTGTAAATGCTTCTTACAATAAGCTCTTCGTTGCATTTAGGACAGTATGTCACAACCGGAAGCGCTACGTTGCCTAAATAGATGTATTTCAATCCGGCTTTTTTTCCTATTTCGTATGCTTTAATCATTGTTGCCATAGGTGTAGGTTCTTTGTCCGTAACTTTATAATCCGGATGGAATCTGCTTATATGCCACGGGATGTTTTTATCCACGCTTGCGATAAATTCGGCAATTTGTGTAAGTTCTTCTTCGCTGTCGTTATCCCCCGGCACGATAAGGGTCGTGATTTCCTGCCAGATTCCCGCGTCGTTTAATCTTTTTATCGTATCAAGGACGTCTTCAAGGTTTCCTTTTAAGACTTTTTTGTAATATTCGGGTTTGAAGCTTTTTAAATCCACATTGCATGCGTCAACCCAAAGTTTCATATCTTCAATTTCATAAACACTCTCAAACCCGTTGGTTACGAATACGTTTTTAAGCCCCTTTTCTTTTGCCAAAATTCCCACATCCCGTGCATATGGATAAAATACGCTCGGTTCGTTGTATGTATAGGCTATTGAATTGCAGTTATATTCGATTGCGAGTTTGACCATCTCTTCAGGTGAAACATAAACTGAATCGTTTACTTTATTGGTATGTGCTATTTGCCAGTTTTGACAGAAAGGACATTTAAAGTTACATCCGACCGTTCCGAATGAAAGTATAGGGGTGCCCGGTAGAAAATGAAACAGAGGTTTTTTTTCTACAGGATCTACATTGATGCTTGAAGGATGTCCGTAAACTAAATTTTTAAGCTCGCCATTATTATTCATATTTATGCCGCAGATACCAACCTGTCCTTCTTTAAGGATGCAGTGGTGTCTACATAAAAGGCATTTTATTTTATTATTTTCCATTGTTTCATAATATTTCATATTCCCCTCCTTAACTTTTATTTATTATATCAAAAAAAGAAGGGAAAGTAAATAGGCGATGTTAAGATAGTTGATGATGTGGAACTAAACTATTTGATATTGAAGTTTTTTATACGGGCAGTTTTTACCTTTGCTTTCGAATCTGTCCGTATCGATTTCATATTCGCCTTTTTGAAGTTTTATTGTTTGTGTGATTTGTATATTGAAAAGTTTTGCGGGATTTGTCGATACAAGTTTAGTAATTAAATCTATTTCAAAAGGAAGAGAATAGGCAAGCTGCGTGAAAATATCAAGTTTGCTAATTCCAAAATCTGCTTCTTCAAGAGGTACGTCTTTATAAGTTGCGGCGATGTGGTTTGAAGATATAAAGTCAACTATTCCTTTTTTGCAGGCTTCAAGCAGTGCATTCTTATCTTCATTTGAGCGTAAAGGAGGAAATGTTTTGTATAAAGAATTGAAATCTTCCAAATCCTCATCACAGAAATAGAGATTGTCAATACATACATCCACATATATATTTTTAGGTTTATTTTTTAAAATTTCAATCGATTCTTTTGAAGTAATAGCCTGGAAAATCACTTTTGCCCTAAAGTGTGAGGCAAGTTCGTATATTTTGGCAACTTCAGAGCTTTCGGCAAAACTAGGGATTCCGCTAACCCCCAGTGAATAGGCGATTTCGCTGTCATGCATTACACCGCTTGAGAGGGATTTATTGTTGCAGTTTACAAAGATAGGAATATTAAGGAATTCCGCATATTCAAAAACCCTTTTTAAAAGATTCATATCTTCGTCCGAACTGATATATATGGCACTTGCGCCTTTGTTTTTTAATATTGAAATGTCGGTCAGTTTTCCTTCATGTATTCCTTCTATGGCGACTAAAAGGTTAAAATGTGATTCGTTTGCCCTTTTTAAATTGTAGGCAAGATGCAGTTTATCAAAAATGGGTTTGATTTTCGGTATCATTAAAACACTTTCAACCCCGCCGTTTTCGGAAGCCTTGGAAATTCTCTGGACACTTTCCGAGTTTGAAACGTTTAAATCGATACTTTTTGGCACTTCTATGGTCATTGCAAGCCTTTTTTATTATAATTTTACTAAATTTTTAAAAAAAAGGCTTTTTATGGCGCTGTTTTATCTGATTAATATAATCGTTTTATCAAGCGTGGTGGGGTATTTCGCCTGGAGGCTTGGTAAAAACTTTTGGGTTTTTTTCATTATATCCTTATTGCTCTCACCGGTTGTAGGGGGACTTTTTTTGGCTGTTTATGATTATTACACAACATTTTTGAAAGGAAAAAAATGAAAGAGAGATATTTAAAAATATTAAAGGAAATTTATCCCAATCTTAATGAAAGGGATGCTAAAATATTTGAAGAAATTATGAATGACGAAGGGCTTGGAAAATGCAAGCCGAAATTTAATCTTTGGGGATTTTTTTTCGGGTGGCTTTATCTTTTATACAGACATGCGTATGTGGAGGCTGTTGCTGTTTTAATTGTTTCATTGATGGTCGGGTATTTTTATCTTCCGGGGATGGTTGTTGTCAATTCATTAATAGGCGGGTTTTGCTATTATTTTTTATACCTGAACAAATTTTCCATGGATGTGGACAGATGCGGCGGGGTTAGTTTTCCTGATATGGAATGTTTAAGAAAAAAAGCGAAAACAAGCGTAAAAGCCGTCGTAATTGCGGTGGTTTTAATTTTGATACTTATATGGCCGGTTGTTTATGCGATAGTGACGGGGCATCAGTTAAGAACACCTCAAAATCCGTATTAATCTTTGATATAATTTCGTAAAAAAGGGCATTGAATGAAAAAAGTTTTAATAATCGGAAGCGGAGGGAGAGAATACAGTATAGGGTATTTTATGAAAGACGAAGCTGAAATTTTTTACGCACCCGGAAACGGGGCCACTGAAGAGTTTGCCACAAATATAGATATTAAAGATTTTGAAGAACTGGCAAAGTGGGCAAAAGATAATAATATCGATTTAACGATTGTGGGTCCTGAAGATCCGCTTGTAAAAGGTATAGTGGATGTTTTTAAAAAACACAATTTGGTTATATTCGGACCGAGTGCTGCTGCGGCAAGATTAGAGGGCAGCAAGGTTTATATGAAGAACTTTCTTAAAAAATACAACATTCCTACGGCAAAATATATAGAAACATCCGATAAAGAAAAAGCTTATGAGTTTATAGACGGATGTGAAAAACTGCCGATTGTTGTAAAAGCTGACGGGCTTTGCGCCGGAAAAGGCGTAATTATCGCTGAAAGCAGGGAAGAAGCGAAAAAAACGGTTGAAGACATGCTTAGCGGAAAAGCGTTCGGCGATGCAGGTAAAAAAGTGATAGTGGAAGAGTTTTTGGACGGATATGAGCTTAGTATGTTTGCAATCTGTGACGGTAAAGATTTCGTTTTGTTACCGGCGGCGCAGGATCATAAAAGGCTTCTTGACGGGGATAAGGGGCCGAATACCGGCGGAATGGGGGCTTATGCGCCGACACCTCTTGTTAACGACGAACTGTATGAAAAAGTAAAAACAAGAATTATAAACCCTACGTTAAAAGGCATGCAAGAAGAGGGGGCTCCGTTTGAAGGTGTGCTTTTTATAGGACTGATGATTGTAAACAACGAGCCTTATGTTTTGGAATACAACGTAAGATTCGGGGATCCGGAATGTGAAGAGCTTATGGCGCTGATTGACAGCAGCGTTTATGATATGTTTTACAACGGTGCAACAAAACAGCTTGATAAAATCGACGTTAAAATAAAAGATATGGTGGCCGTAGGGGTTGTGTGCGCTTCTAAAAACTATCCCTATTCAAGCAGCGAGCCTACTGAAATTACGGTTGATGAGCTGAGGGAGTGCAACGGATACATATCATATGCCGGCGTTAAAAAAATTGACGGAAAATTAATGGCGACAGGCGGAAGGGTTCTTGTATGCGTGGGATTTGGAAAAGACGTAAAAGAGGCAAGGGACGAAGCTTATAAAATAGTGGACAGGGTTCATTTTGAAGGAAAACAGTACAGAAAAGACATTGCGTATCAGGCAATTAAATAAAAATTCTGAAATTTGTTTTAAAGGTAAAAATTGGAAGAGATAATTAACAGGCTGGAAAGGGAGGGGCTAAAGCCCGCTTCAGTTACAAAAAGGGCGATTGCAATGACTGTTGACGATTTGCTTGTATCGCTTATAATCGTTTTTGCTTTTTCCTCTTCTTTTGCTTCCGCTAAAACATACGAACAGGTGTTAATGCTTACAAACGAACTTTTCGGATATATTTTTGCGGCTTATACGCTTTATCACTGGATATTTATCGCACTTTACGGCAGAACACTCGGAAAAATGTTGGTAAAAATAAGAATTGTTGACATAGAAACGCTTGATAATCCTTCCTGGGGCAGATCTTTAATACGGAGTATTGTCAGGAATTTCGACGAAATGTTTTTTTATCTCGGAATGGCGTACGCTCTCGTTGATCCTTTAAATCGTGCTATTCACGATATTGCAGGGAAGTCAGTTGCTATTGAAGATTAGTTTTTTTTTGGTTTTTTTTATAACGTCCCTTTTGGCCGATATTAAAATTTTTGCGACGAAGGCCGTGGAGGAAAACGGGGAAATCATACTTTCAAACCCCGTTATTATATATAACAATTCCATTATACAGGCGAAAAAAGGGATAATAAGCGATAAAAGAAAAATTGTTTTGAAAGACAACGTGTTTATTGCTTATAAAAACACTTCGGTAATATCCGCCGCTTCCCTTACGGCTTATTCGTCCAGAAATATTGAAATGAGCGATATATTCTTTTATGACAGGAATATGGACGGATGGATTGTTTCTAAACATTCGAAAGCTGTCGATAACAATATTTTCTTTAAAAATCTTTATTTTTCAACCTGCTGTATAAAAGATCCCGACTGGTTTATGAAAGCGCTTTCCGCAGAATACGACAGAAAGGAAAAGGCGCTCAAACTTTACAATCTGACGCTGGTTATAAACAGTGTGCCCGTTTTTTATCTTCCCTATTTTTATGTAAATTTCAACAAAACAAGAAGAAGCGGCCTTTTGCGTCCGTATATCGGTTATTCCGAAAACGAAGGTGTGCTTTATTCGCAGCCTGTGTATTTTGTAATTTCGGTAAACACCGATTTGGAAATCGTACCTACGATAAGAACCATAAGGGGTGAAGGTGTTTACGGAACGTTCCGTTTTGTGGATTCCCCTAATTCCAAAGGAAGCGTCAAAGCCGGAATTTTTGTTGATAATGACGATTATTACCGCTCTAACAACCTTGCTTACAAAAGACATTACGGGTTTAATATACGTTACGACAGGGAAAATATTTTTTATTCCGACGATTCCCTTTATATGGATTTGAAATATGCAAACGATGTCGATTATTTTTATCTTGACGCTTACAATTACAAATTTAACGACACTTATCTTTCCGACAAACTGATAACATCCGAATTGAATTATATAAATGTTACGCCTAAAAACCTTTACGGGGCCTATTTTAAATATTTTATCGATACGACGAAACTTAATAACGACGATACCTGGCAGATTCTACCACAGCTGAATTTTCACAGGTTTTTGACAAAAACCAGAGGCCTTACAAATCTTATAGATTTGAATATTTACAATTATTACAGAAAAACGGGTTCCAATTTCGTTTTGTCGGATCTGCTTTTACCGGTATCTTACAATTATTCCCTTTTCAACGATTATATGAAATTTAAAATTACCGAGTCTTTAAGTGCGGGTTACGGTTTTTATTATCAGAACGATTCTTTAAAATCGAAATATGTTAATCTTTCCACACAGCTTAAACTCTACACATCCCTGACAAAGGTGGACGGTTATATTCATATAATTTCGCCTTCTATGATTTTAAATATCAAAAATTTCAGCAATTCCCGGATATATACGGATCTTATGAGCGTGCCCGATATTCAGAATTACATCTCCCTTAATCTGTTTCAGATTTTTCAAAAAGGGGAGTTTAAACTGACCCATACGCTTAATGAAACGTATTATCTTGACAGAAGCAGGTATTCCGATTTGGAAAACATTTTCAATATAGGCTTTTATAATTTTTCCATAGAGGAAAACAACAAATATTCCATTGATAAAGGATATGTTTCTTATAACAATATAAAAATTAGTTATAATAATGATCGTTTTTATACGTATGCTTCCCACGTTTTTCAAAAAAACGTTTCCGAATCGGTGACGGTGGGAGGTACGTATAACATAAACGAATATAAAAAAGGGTATGTGGAGTATAATTACGATATAATGAACAATTATGGAAAATACTGGCTGTTCGGATTGAAACTCAGCAAAAAGTGCTGGAAGTACGATTTAAGTTTCAAACAGTCGCGTATTCCGATATTGGAAGAAAATGGTATTTCGTATAAAAAGGACAATATCATAACCGTTAATGTCGAACTGATACCCATAGGAGGATTGAGTCAGACATTCGTATTTAAAGGAACGAAATGAAAAACGAAATAAAAGTGGGGGTTTTTATATTTTTAGGTTTACTGTCACTTATTTTTTTAACGCTGCAGGTTAACAGTTTACAAGATTTTAATAAAAAAGGATATACCCTTTACGCGTTAATGGGAGACGCGAGCGGTCTTTCCAAAAAAGCGAAAGTTAAAATGAGGGGTGTTAGCATAGGAAACGTAGAGAGTCTTTCCTTAAGCGACAATGACGTAAAACTTAAACTTTTTATACAAAAAGGCGTAAAAATACCGAAAGGTTCGGTGGTGACCCTTACCCAGGACAATTTTTTGGGGGGAAGGTATGTTAAGATAATACCTTCCGAAAGCAATGAATATTACAAGCCCGGGGACGTAATAGAAAAATATATCAACAACACTTCTTTGGATGATGTAATGTCAAATATAAACAGCGCAGTAAGCGATATCAGGGTTTTGATTAAAAAAATAAACAGCACGCTTGACGAAAACACGATAAAAAATTTACAGTTGACGGTTGAGAACGTAAAAGACGCCTCTTTTACGTTAAAACATATTTTAAATG
>NZ_JBMYAU010000002.1:0-4423 GCF_053994455.1 Nautilia sp.
TGCTCGATGTTTGTGATGAAGTGCATACGATTACCTCGTTAAGCGGATTTGAAGGAATAATCAGGGGAAAAGAGGTTTATACGTACGGTATGCCTTTTTATGCCGGATGGGGTCTTACTATTGACGAAAAAAAATGTGAAAGAAGAAAAAGAAAACTGAGTGTCAATGAGCTGGTAGCCGGGGCGTATATTCTATATCCGAGGTATATTTCACCGAAAACCGGTAAATTTTGCGAAGTTGAAGTACTGATTAAGGATATTGAAGAACTGAAAAATAAGTATAATAACGATATGATTTACAGATTATTAACCGATTTTAGGAATAATATTTTTAGAAAAATTCAGACGGCGGGGAAACTGTTGCAAGATAAATAAAAAATATTTCCCTCAGAACCGTTAAATTAAACTGAAGGATGTTTATAATTGAACAGGGTAGGCGATGTAAAAAATAAAAACATACTGTTGTTACAGGGGCCGATGGGCGATTTTTTTAAAAGGCTTGACAATTATTTCAGGGAAAAAGGGGCTAAGACTTTCCGTATCGGCTTCAATGCCGGGGATTGGCTGTTTTCCAACCATGATAATTTTACTACATTTAAGGGAAAGAAAGAAGAGTGGAGAGAGTTTTTTACCGATTATGTAAAACATAATCGGATTGATAAAATATTTCTGTTCGGAGACTGCAGGTATTATCAGAGTATTGCCGTTGAAATATCGCAGAGATTAGGAATAGACACGTTTGTGTTTGAAGAGGGGTATGTGAGACCCGATTTTGTGACAATGGAAAAATGGGGTGTTAACAACTATTCTCTTATTCCGAGGGAAAGGGATTTTTATGAGAATCTGAAAGAGGGCGGTTTTAAATATCTTGATATAAAACCTGCGAATCCTTCCTTTTTTAAAATGGCTTGGAGCGCAAGCTGGTATTATATTTTTGCATATTTAGGAAAATCTTTTTATCCTTATTATGAACACCACAGGGAACTCAACCCTTTTAAAGAGGCTTTTTACGGTATAAGAAACGCTTACAGAAAATATAAATACAAAATTTTGGAAAAAGGAACGCTTGAAGAGATAATTAAGCTTAAGTATTTTTTTGTTCCTCTTCAGACATATAACGATTTTCAGCTGAAAGTACATTCCAAATTTCATACCATAGAGGAGTTTATAGAGCTTGTAATAAAATCTTTTTCCCTTAATGCTCCCGAGGGAGTGTATCTTGTTATCAAACACCATCCGATGGACAGGGGGAGAAAAGATTATAAAAAACTTATTCAAACAACGGCCGGCAGATACGGCGTAAAAGAAAGGGTTATTACCGTTTACGATTTGCATCTGCCCACACTTCTTCAGCATACTTTGGGTACAGTTACCATAAATTCCACAGTGGGGCTGCAGGCTCTTTTTCATAATTCGCCGGTCAAGGTTTTGGGAGAGGCCATATATGATATAGACGGAATAACGGATCAGAAGTATCTGTGTGAATTTTGGAAAAATCCCCAAAATCCCGATAAAAGGCTTTTTGGAAAATTCAGACAGTTTTTAATAGACAATACGCAGATAAACGGCAGTTTTTACGGATATTTTGATTTTGAACGTTTATAAGTTTGTTTATGTTAATTTGTTATAATTTTAATTATTATTTATTTAAAGGACCGAAGAGTGAAGAACGTAATATTGTGCGGAGGGAGCGGGACGAGGTTATGGCCGTTGAGCAGGAAACTGATGCCAAAACAGTTTTTGAAACTGTTTGAGGAGAAGTCTTTGTTTCAAAAGACAATAAAGAGAAATGCGAAGCTTGTTAATAAATGTATGATAGTTTCGAATGCGGAGCAGTATTTTATAGCGTTGGATCAGCTTGAAGAGCTTAAACATGATAAATTCAATGTAAACAATACGAAATTTTTACTTGAAGAGATAGGAAGGAACACCGCCGCCGCAATAGCGTTTGCCGCACTCGAGAGTGATGATGACGAGATACTTTTTATAACCCCGAGCGATCATCTTATAAAAAATGAGGAGGAATATGAGAAGGCTGTTACGGAGGCGAGAAGACTTGCCGAAGAGGGTAACCTGGTAACGTTCGGTATAAAGCCGGACGAACCTAACAGCGGATACGGATATATAGAAGCCGACGGAAGGGATGTAATTAAGTTTCATGAAAAGCCTAATTTAGATAAAGCAAAAGAATATGTAAAAAAAGGGAATTATTATTGGAACAGCGGAATGTTTATGATGCAGGCAGGCGTGTTTTTGGAAGAACTGAAAAAACATTCCCCTAACGTATACGAAGAAGTAATAAAAAGTTATGAGAAAAGACAGATAGTAAACAATAATCAGGTAAGATTAAAAGAGATGAAAAATATTCCAGATATAAGCGTGGATTATGCGGTAATGGAGAGAAGCGGGAAAATCAAGGTTGTTCCCGGAGAGTTCGAATGGAACGATGTGGGAAGCTTTGATTCGCTGATTAAGGAGATACCTTCGAAAGAGGCTATAGAAATAAACAGCAAAAACAATTTTTATTATATATCAAAAGAGAATAAAATAGTCGCGGCGATAGGTGTGGAGGATCTGATAGTAATAGATACGGCGGATGCTCTTCTTATTACCAAAAAAGGTGAAAGTCAGAAAGTAAAAGACGTCGTAGAAGTGTTAAAAAAAGAGAATAAAGAGCTTACTCTTTCCCATACAGTGGTGCACAGACCGTGGGGGACATATGAGAACCTTATAGACGACAGGGGATACAGAATCAAAAGGATAGTTGTAAAACCCGGAAAAAGACTTTCCCTTCAAAAACATTTCCACAGAAGCGAACACTGGATAGTTGTAAGCGGTACGGCGGAGGTTACTATAGGGGACAAAGTACAGCTGGTAAGACCCAACGAATCGACGTACATACCTATGGGAGAAGTGCACAGGCTGTATAATCCGGGCAAGATACCCGTTGTTTTAATAGAGGCGCAGGTCGGTGAATATACGGGAGAAGACGATATCGTCAGAATTGATGATGATTTTGAAAGATGTTAAAGGATATTTAATTGAAAAACTTTCAGTATTATAAAGATTTGCTGCTCGAACTGACAAAAAAAGATATAAAAGTAAGATATAAAAACAGTTATCTCGGTTATTTGTGGTCGCTGGCCAATCCTTTGTTTTTGGCTCTTATTTTCTATTTTGTTTTTAAAGTGGTGACTAAAGTTCAGATGAAGGATTATACCCTTTTTTTGATAAGCGGGCTTTTTGTATGGCAGTGGATTAACAATTCAATTATGGTAGGAGCGAATCTTTTTATTTCTAATGCCTCTCTTATAAAAAAGGTGAATTTTCCAAGAAATTTTTTGGCGATAGCTTTGGTGCTCAGTGAGGGATTTAATTTTTTAGTTTCTATACCGGTACTTATTATGTTTATGCTGTATTATCATTTTTACCCTTCCGTTTCCTGGATTGTGTATGTTCCCGTACTTTTGTTTGTAACGGGAATATATATTTACGCGCTTACGCTTATCGTTGCGACGGTAAATCTTTTTTTTAGGGATATGGAAAGAATTATAGGACTTCTTTTGACATTTATTTTTTACATGACCCCTATAATATATCCTATGAGTATGATTCCGCAGAAATATCATTATTTAATGTATCTGAATCCTTTTATGACAGTGGTTGTGAACTGGCAGAATCTTGTGTTGAAAAATACAATAGACATAAAATTTTTAGTTCTTTCTTTGGGTTATTCTTTTGTGTTTCTGATAATCGCCCAGGTTGTTTATTCGAAACTGAAATATAAATTTGCGGAGTTGGTATGATAAGAGTAGAATTTAAAAATATAACGAAATATTATACTCTTTTGAATACGGGAGGGATAAAAAACTTTTTACTCAATTTTTTCAGTGAAATAAAAAGAATAAAAAATAACAGATTTCTTGCTTTGGATAATATTTCTTTTAGAATATACGACAGGGATGTAGTGGGAATTATAGGAAAAAACGGTGCGGGCAAGAGTACGACCTTGGGGCTTATAGCAGGGGTGCTCGCACCGTCAGAAGGTGAAGTGTACGTAAAAGGAAGGATTGCGCCTTTACTTGAATTGGGTGCCGGATTCCATCCTGATTTGAGCGGAAGGGAAAATATAATTTTAAACGGTATTCTTTTGGGAATGACAAAAAAAGAGATTATGAGTAAACTTGAAAGCATTATCGAATTCAGTGAAATAGGAGATTTTATTGAACAGCCGATAAGAATATATTCATCGGGAATGATGTCAAGACTCGGTTTTTCGGTGGCGGTTCATACGGATCCTGATATACTGCTTATTGATGAGGTTTTAAGTGTCGGGGATTTTAAGTTTCAGGAAAAAAGCAAGAATAAAATTTATGAATTTAAAGAAAAAGGAAAAACCATAATTTTTGTCAGTCATGATATAG
>NZ_JBMYAU010000003.1:0-16573 GCF_053994455.1 Nautilia sp.
CCATTTGTACGGGAATTACGTTTTTGATGTTTTTAAGGTTTTGTACGTTTCTTGCAACTGCGTATATTGTATTGTTTCCGTCGTTGAATCTGTTTACAAGCTCACGCCCTATTCCCCTGCTTGCTCCCGTAATCAATATATTCATATTTTTTATTTAAAAAAATTATCTAAAGCCCCATTTTTTCATTATGGCTAATCCTTCCTTTGAAGAAGCGAAATTCAAAAACTGTTCGGCTAAATCTCTGTTCTTAGAAAATTTAGTAATTGTCAAAACAAGCTTTTTCTTCGGAGCATATAAAACAGGAATATCTATAAAATCCTCTTTTTTATAATTTTCCCCCCAGTAATAAGTAGCTTTCCAGTTTAACCCCGCATCTATTTCCGAATTTATTATTGCATTATACATATCAAACGAAGCGGTAAAAATTTCCGATTTATTTCTTACTCTTCGATAAAAATTTTCACCTCCGTATTTAATTAAAGCGAATTTAGCTGCTTTTCCTATCGAACTGTTATCACTTCCTAATCCCGTTTTAATAAAAAGTTTACTAAAATCCGATAACGTTTTTACATTTTTAGGATTGTTTTTAGGTACGAAAATAGCTAATTGATTATAACCTAACTCGGCACTTTTTACAAATAAAGAAGGATTTTTTTTAATAAACTTATCACTACCGGGAAAATATAAATCGGCTTTTCTTAACGTAAGTATTTTTTTATATAAAACACCCGAAGAGCCGAATAAATGTTTGATTTTTACATCAGGATGCAATTTTTCAAATTTGTCGATAATTTCCAACATAGGCTGCTTCATAGTAATTCCGCAATATAGCCACAATATTTTCGCATTCAAAACCATACCTATAAATAAAAATAAAAATTTTTTCATTCACTACTCCCTTTTTTTTAATGTGTAGATTATAACACATTTTCATCGTCTCCATTTTTGTTAAATGAAAAAATTTCCTAAAAATATAACTAATGCATAAATAAGCGTTGTTAAAACGATTAAATAAGCGACTTTCCTCGGATAGAGATCAAAAAGAGCCGCAAGGTTGACGTTCGTCACCGCAAGGGGGGTCAGAATTTCAAGCATCACCGCTTTTAAGTAAAGAGGCTTAAGCCCGAACGCCTTTAAAACGAAAAAACCCGCAACGGGAAAAACGACGAATTTGTTTACAACGCTTAGTATTCCGAGTTTAAGGCTCACTTCCCTTATTTTTATCTCCGCCACATAAATACCGAATATGAGCAGCTGAATCACAATTGATGCAAAAGCGCCCATCTGCAAAATTTTCATAATTTCATCATTAAAAACAACCCCGCCGACATTAAGCGCCAAAGCCAAAATCCCGACCCACATAACGGGAATTTTCATAATTTTAAAAAAAGCCTCTTTAAAACCGTACTTGCCGCTTGCGAAAAAAAATATTCCGAAACTGTATATAAAAAATATATTGGCAAGATTAATGATTGTGGCGATACTCGCCCCCACATCCCCGAACAGGGCGTAAGAAAGCGGTATACCGAGATTCCCGGTGTTTCCTATAAGAGGTGTAAGGGATGCGATAATTTTCTCTTTTTTATCACGCAGCATAAAGCTCAGTGCAAACGTAAAAATCAGACTCACAAAAACGGCGCATAAATAAGCCACGGGGGAAATAATCAGATCAAAATTCAAAGGAACGAGCATAATGCCCCACAAGGTCAAAAAAGGCTGAAGGAAATAAGTAGAGAGCAAAACAAGCGTTCTGCCGTCTATTTTTTCATTGAAAATTCTTTTTGCAAAAAAGCCTATTACGATATAAACATAAATACCTATTACGGTTAACACTATTTTCCGTTTGTTATAAATTCGATAATTTTTTCTTTTATTTCGTTTTTGTTAATTACTGTTTCGTTTATCTCTTTTTCAAAAAGTTCCCTTATACATTCGGGCGCCTTTACCTCGTAATGGGTTTCGATATAAACGATTGCGTCTTTATCGCTGAGCGTTTTTTCTTCGAGTTCGGCAATCTCACGGTTGATGTCTTCTTTTGTAAGCGCTTCGTATACGCTCGGGGCGAATTTCGTCCATTCGGCCGTGGAATATGCCACGACTTTATTTTTAATTTCGCCTTTTTCTTTCAGATACTCATACGCCTTAACGGCCGTGGCGGTATGGGCATCCATTATATAATTTCCGTTTTTGGCGTATTTTGCGATAATCTCCTCACACTCCCCGTCCATTGCGAAATCGGCTAAAAAGTCCTCTTTGATTTTTTCATGTTCTTGCGGTGTAAGTTCGAAATAGCCGTTTTCTTCAAGGGAAGTCATAAGTTCTTTTGTCCTATCTTCACCGAATTTGTCAAAAAGAACCCTTTCTACGTTGCTGGATTTTAAAATATCCATAGCTGGTGAAATGGTATGAATAAGGTTTTTATCCCTCAAATCATATTTTCCGTATTTGATAAACTCATATAAAATATTGTTTTTGTTTGAGGCGATTATTATCTTGTTAATCGGAAGTCCCATTCTTTTTGCATAATAAGCCCCCAGGGCGTTTCCGAAGTTGCCGCTCGGAATTATTACGTCAATTTCATCCGTCATATCGATCTCGGCGTTTTCTACCAGTTTTAAATAACTCCAGAAATGATAAATAATCTGAAAAATAATTCTTCCGAAATTCACACTGTTTGCGGCGGAGAGTTTTATACTGTTTTCTTTTAATGTTTTTCTGAAATCCTCATCCTTCAAAAGAGATTTTAATGCGGTTTGGGCATCGTCGAAGTTTCCTATTATTCCTAAAACCTTCTCATTTTCGGCGTCGGTCGTAACCATCTGAAGTTTCTGAACCTCGCTTGTTCCCTCATGCGGATAAATACACACAACCTTTATATTCTCCCTGTTTTCAAACGTTTTAAGCGTAGCAGGTCCGGTATCGCCGCTTGTTGCGGCTAAAATAAGGTAGTTTTCATTTCTTTTTTGCGCAAGGGCGGAAAGAATCACACCGAAAGGCTGAAGCGCCATATCTTTAAACGCCCTTGTCGGCCCGTGCCAAAGTTCGCCTATGAAAAGATCCTTGTCAAGTTTGACCACAGGCACCACGTCCGGATCGTCAAATTCCCTTAAATAGGTATATAAAGCCTTTTCGATCAAATCGGAATCTATATCTATTTTAAAAAGTTTTAAAATTCCCCTTGCAAGGTGTCTGTATGTTTTTTCGTCTTCCACATCATAATATCTGTTTAAAAACCTCTGATCAACGCTCGGTATTTTACTTGGAACGTAAAGCCCGCCGTTCGGCGCCGCAGGATCAAGTATTACTTCACTGAAAGTTTTTTTTTCATCAGTACCGCGTGTTCCGATAAATTTCATTATAAAACCTTTTTTAATGAAATTATACATTAAATTAACGGAGAATGGATAGCTGAGATTGAAAGTGAACAGTGACAGACACCTAACACAGCACAATCACAACAACTACTACATTTAACGCCGGGTTAAGCCGTTCTCATCCAGTTCTTTTAAAAAAAATTAAAATTAAACTCTAATTAATCTGAGCTGCATTAATTCATAATACTTGACATATACTGGCTTAATTTATTATAATTACACTACTAAAACATTTAAGGAGGGACAAATGAAAAAACTACTCACATCCGTAGTGGTTGCCGGGCTGTTGGTAAGCGGTTCTATGGCGGCCGACACAAAAACAAACAGCGTTTCAAAAAACGCGGTTGTAAAAGCGGAACAAAAAGCACAGAGCACTCAGCTAATCAAAGAGGCTATAAGAGCAATCCAGTACACTCAGGACGCTTTGATTTACCTAAACAACAAAAAAAACGACAAAGCGAAAGAATCGCTAAAAAAAGCTGTGGGTGAGCTTGCGGTTGTTTTAAATTCACCCAACGCGCCGTATCTGCTGCCTGTTGACGTACAAATCAACGCTTATCAGTTCGTAGGCGATGTTGATAAAATCAAAACACTTACATCAGAAGCGAAAGATCTGTTAAAAGAAAACAAAATTCCGCAGGCGAGGGAAATTTTAAATTCGCTCAGAAGCGAAATCGTTATCAAAACGGTCAACCTTCCGCTTGCGACATATCCGGCGGCTCTTAACCTTGCGATTAAATACATTAACGAAGGAAAAGTAAAAGAGGCAAAAGACGTGCTTGCAATGGCGCTTTCAACACTTGTAGAGGTTGATAATATAATTCCTATTCCGTTAATCAAAGCTCAGGCACTGGCTGAAGAAGCGAGCAAAACCGTTAAAAAAGACAAAAAACAGGCGCTTAAATATCTTGACGAAGCGAAACATCAGTTAATCTTGGCTGAAGCTTTGGGTTATACAAGTACAAGCGACACGACATACAAAATGCTAAAAGACGAAATTGCAAAACTTGAAAGCGAAATACATAAAGGACATAAAACAGGTTCAATCTTCAGCGATTTAATCTCAAAACTAAAAGAGTTCAAAGAAAAAGCTATCAGCGTTATTCACAAATAAGAGGATTTTTCCTCTTTATATCTCATTATCACATCTTCCACGCTTAAGTTTTTTTCATTAATTTTAAAAACCTTAAAATATCCGTCATTCAGATCTTTACCCGTAATTATATTTTTAATCATTACCGCTTTTAAAAAATTAATAAGATCATCCGGGTTTTTCGAATAAAAAGACGGTGATTTCCTTGAAGCGTAATGTTTAGTTTTCGTATCATATATAATCAAAAATTCGCATTCTTCAAAATCCGGGCAGTATTTTGAGGTAATCAGTTCCCCCGACGCAGGAATTGCAAGTTTCATTAAAAGACCTTTTTTGTTACAATAATACCAAAAAAACGCCGGGGGCGTTATACAAAGGTAAAAAATGAATCTTTTCAGACAGATCCCAAAAGTGGACAAAATAAAAAAAACCCTCTCACACATTCCCAAAAAAATTCTCATTCCCGTAATTCAAAAAACCCTTGAAGAAATAAGAGAAGGAATAAAAAAAGGCGAAATTACCCAATTAAGCGAGGAAGATATCATAAAAACCGTTGAAAAAAGATCAGAGGATATTCTCTCCCCCTCAATCGTAAACGTAATAAACGCCACGGGCATAACGGTTCATACGAACCTCGGCAGAAGCCTTATAGACCCTGAAATATTCGACTACGCAAAAGAGCGTTCAACCCGTTACTGCAACCTCGAATACGACCTTGAAAAAGGAAAAAGGGGCGACAGGTACCATCACAGCGCAAAAATACTCAGCCACCTCTTCGGAAGCGAAAGCGCGCTTATCGTCAACAATAACGCGGCGGCAGTCTTTTTGATACTCAACACATTCGCAAAAAATAAAGAAGTCATAGTCTCAAGAGGAGAGCTTGTGGAAATAGGCGGAAGTTTCAGGGTGCCCGAAGTTATGAAAGCCAGCGGCGCGAAACTTGTTGAAGTGGGAACGACAAACAAAACCAAAATTCAAGACTACGAAGACGCTATTACGCAAGAGAGCGCAATGCTTATGAAAGTACACAAATCCAACTATTCAATAGAAGGCTTCAGTGCCGAAGCAAGCCTTGAAGAAATAATAGATCTCGCACGCAAAAAAAACGTGCTTGATTATTACGACCTCGGAAGCGCATATATTCCTAAACTGCCTTTCGGACTGACAAACTACGAACCCCCTGTCGGTGAAATTATGAAATTAAACCCGAGCCTCATAAGTTTTAGCGGCGACAAACTATTCGGAAGCGTGCAGGCCGGAATAATCCTCGGGGAAAAAGAGCTTATCGACAGACTCAAAAAAAACCAGATCTTAAGAATGTTCAGGGTTGACAAAATAACACTCTCCCTCATAGAAGCCACGGCCATGGCGTATATAAAAGAGGAATATGATAAAATCCCGACATTAAAATCGGTTTTTCAAACTACCAACGAACTCAAAGCAAAAGCAAAAAAACTATTATCCCTAACACCTGCTTTAAGAGCCGAAATCAAAGAATCGCACACTTATGTAGGCGGAGGCACCATGCCCAACCGCAAAATCCCGACTGTTGTTGTGGAAATCAAAGGCAACGCCAAAAAATGGGAGGAGGATATGCGTAAAAACCTGGTAATCGGAAGAATCGAAAACGAACGTTTCGTGCTTGATATGAGAAGCGTACAGGATGAGGAAATAAAAAAATTAGCCGAAATTATAAATTCAATTATTACATGCGAGGTGAAAAATGCGTAACATTATTATAGGAACGGCCGGTCACGTAGACCACGGTAAAACATCCCTGATCGAAGCCATGACGGGTTATAACGGGGACGAACTGAAAGAAGAAAAAGAAAGAGGCATTACGATTGATTTAAGCTTTACAAATATGAAAAGAGACGGCGTAAACGTCGCATTCATAGATGTGCCAGGTCACGAAAAACTTGTTAAAAACATGATTAGCGGAGCGTTCGGGTTTGACGCATCGCTTTTTGCAATAGACGCGAATGAAGGTGTAATGCCCCAGACCGTCGAGCATCTTGAAGTTTTAAACATCCTGAAAGTTAAAAACATAATAGTGGCCCTCACCAAATGTGATTTAGCGGAGCCTGAAACAATAGAAAAAAGAAAAAACGAAATCAGGGATTTAATAGCAAAATATAAAAATCTTCATCTTCTTGAAATTTTCGAAACCTCAATTTACGACAAAAAGAGCATAGAAAAACTGAAAGATTATCTTTTCAACCTGCCTCCGAGAAACATAACCCACTCCAAATTTTTCAGATACTATATCGACAGGGTGTTTTCCCTTAGAGGTATCGGAACGGTTGTTACGGGAACGGTTTTAAGCGGAAAAGTAAAACTCAAAGACAAAATATACATTAATGAAACAAAAACCCTCACAACCGTTAAAAACCTCCAGGTTCACGGCGAAGACGTAGAAGAGGCATACACCCATCAAAGGGTTGCCATTAATCTGAATATCAACCATAAAGAACTTAAAAAAGGCTACCTCCTCTCCACCAAAGGATACCTGAGGGGATTTAAACTCATTGACGTATTCGTAAAGCCTGTAGAAGGAAAAGAGCTTTTTCATAATATGGAAGTGTTATTCATTAGCGGAGCCAAAAGGATTCCGGGTAAACTGTTGATGTTTAATCCGGAGGATAAAAAAGGATACGCAACCGTAAAACTCGAAGAAAAAGCGTTTTTGGTGTATGAAGATCCGTTTGTAATACTCCATAGCGGCCGTGTAATAGGAGGCGGGGAAGTTTTAAACCCGATAAGCGATCCTATCAAGAAAAAGAAAAAACTCTCCCTTCTCAAGGCTTTAAACAAAAAAGACTTCAAAACAGCATTTGAAATTCTCGTCCAAAACCATAAACGCGGATTCGGACTGCTTCAAAGCTATCAGAGATTCAACCTAACCCCCGCTGAAGCGCTTGAAATCGCTAAAGAGCTTGATAACGTATTTATAGACGAGGAAAATTACAATATTTTCTCAACAGACGTAAAAAAAGAGATTGAAAAAGTAATAAAAGAAACATACGAAAAAAACAGATTCGCTTTTCTCTCCCCGGCTTCGCTTAAACTCAGACTAAAATGGGCGAGCATTGAGCTTATACAAAGCGTACTTGACGGGTTTGTAAAAGAAGGGTATCTGATTAAAGAAGACAATATCTACAAAAGAAAAGATTTAGGAGAGGTGGATGTAACCAAATCGGTAGAACACAGATTATATCAGCTTCTTGACAATTCGGGACTTACCCCCGACGCTCCTTATAACATTTACGAAAAACTCAATATCGACAGAAAAGTCGGCGACAACGCTATGAAAAAACTAACAGCATCCAAAAAAGTGGTAAGACTCGCCCACAATCTTTTCGTAACCGATAAAAACATTAACATCGCGCTTAAAAAAATGAGGGAAATTATGGAAAAAGAGGGTTATATCGACATAAAAAAATTCAAAGAGCATATGCCTATGAGTAGGAAATACATAGTGGCTTACCTTGATTATTTAGACCAGCTCGGGGATGTGGAAAAAAGGGATAATAAAAGATACCTGAAAAATTGAGAACGGAGAATGAAGAATTGAGAATTATTTTTAAAAAATATTTTTTAAATTTTAACCTTTTTCCCTTTAAAATTTTTATCTCAGCAAAAAACTTCATTATATGTGGAAAATAATAAAACTAAAAATTTTTTATTCCAGAATAATCCGACAATTATAGAGAATATTCTTTTTAATTCTCCATTTTCAATTCTCAATTCTCCATTCCTTAAATATTGCTTAATTTAAGGATACTTTAAGATAAAATCAGTAGAATTTCGAACTAATTTCTGATAAACAATAAATAAAAGGATAATGAATGAAAAAAGGTATCCATCCCGAATATGTAAAATGCCAAGTAACTTGTACTTGCGGACACCAGTTTGAAATTTTATCAACAAAAGAAAGCTTAAGAATCGAAGTTTGCGACAAATGTCATCCGTTCTACACAGGACAGGAAAGAAACATCGACAGAGGCGGAAAAGTAGATAAATTTAAGAAAAAATACGGTCTTGCGTAATTGCTCGTATTAGTTCCTACTCCCATTGGAAATCTCAAAGACATCTCGCAAAGAGCCCTTGAGGCTCTTGAAAAATCCGAAATAATCTTCTGTGAAGACACAAGAGTTGCGAAAAAACTTCTGAATCTTTTAGAAATCCCCCTAAACAAAGAGTTTATATCAATGCATTCGCACAATGAAAATGAAGTGATTTCAAAATTAAATCCCGAAATTTTAAAAACAAAAGAATGTGTTTACATAAGCGACGCCGGAATGCCGGGGGTAAGCGACCCCGGAAGCAGGATCGTGCAATACTGCCGACAAAACGGCGTACCTTACACGGTAATACCCGGGGCAAACGCCGCACTTACGGCATATGTGGCAAGCGGATTCGAGGGGGAGTTTTGTTTTTGGATGTTTCTGCCCCATAAAGGCAAAGAGCGCACAGATAAATTAAAAGAAATTATAAATTCAGGCAAAATTGCCATTCTTTACGAATCCCCTCACAGAATCGAAAAACTGCTTAAAGAATTAAAAGAATTAATTCCCGAAAGAGAAATTTTCTTGGCAAAAGAGCTTACCAAAATACATGAAACATACATTAAGGCAAAAGCAAAAGAATTAAAACTTCCAAATACAAAAGGCGAATGGGTCGTAGTAATAGACAAAGGCAAAAAAAACAAAGAACTTACACTCTCATACGAAGATATTTTAAACCTGCCCCTTCCCGATAAGGAAAAATCAAAACTGCTCGCAAAACTTTCAGATAAAAGCGCAAAAGAAATATATAATGAATTGCAAAAAAACAGATAATTTTATACTTTTTTATCTTAATTTTGATAAAATAGCGCTATGACAGTTTACGGAAAAAGAGTAATCGAATATATTATTCAAAAACACAGTGACATTGTTAAAGAACTGCTTATAGCCAAAAAACTTGATAAAAAAGAATTAAACAAACTCAAAAAATTTAAGATAAATTTTATTGACAATAAAACGGCTCAAAAAATAACCAGAAACGGAAATCATCAGGGTTATATCGCAAAAATAGAATTCGAACCTAAAGTCTGGGATATCACGGGAAAAAAAATAGTTATACTCGATAATGTAACCGATATGGGTAACATAGGGGCGATAATCAGAACTTCTTATGCGCTCGGAATAGATCTTTTGATTATTACGGGAATAAAAGATCTTAAATGGTCCCACATAATAAGAACAAGCGCCGGGGCTGCGCTTGATATGAAAATCCTCTCTTATAAAAACATTTTAGAGCTTGTGAATATTTTAAAAACGAAAGGATACGTTATAACAGGTGCCGATATGGGGGGCGAATGTAAAATAAAAGCCGAAAAAATCGCACTGATACTCGGCAACGAAGGGGAGGGAATCAGAAAAAAGGTTAAAGAAAAGCTGGATAAAACATTAAGCATAGAAATGAAAAACGGTTTTGATTCTCTAAACGTCTCTGTAGCAGCAGGAATTTTAATAGATAGGATAACAAATGAATGCTAAAGATTTTTTTGAAAAGTATTCGATTGAAACAATCAACAAAAAAACCAGGATTTCCCCCATTTCCCTTAAATATATAAAAAACAGAAACTTTAAGAAAATCCCAAGGGTAAAATTTTTAGGTTTTATAAGGATAATTGAAAAAGAATTTAACGTGGATTTAAGCGATCTTATAGAAGAATATAATCTCGAAACAAATCATATTCACAAAGAACAGACTTCCGAAGTTCTAAAAGAGCCGAAAAAACACAACACTCTTATATTGTCCATATTGACACTGATACTGTTTTCTCTCGGAGGATATATTCTTTATACCGATTATACCGCAAAAAGCCGTACCTCCTTTGAAATAAACAATTCGACATATCTTCCCGCCGAAGAAAACAAAACCCTGATCCAACCGGAAAAAAAAGAAATTCCCGAAGAATATAACAATAGTTACAGCCATTCCCAAAACGAAACGAAAAAAACGGTTGCAGAAATTAACACCACCGAAACAAAAACGGCTGCAAAGACATACCCTAAAACCGTATATATAATACCTAAAGAACAGGTATGGTTTAAAGCGCTGAATTTAGACACCAACAAAAGCGTGGAATTTTTAACCTCACACGAAAAAACCCTCGAAGGCACCAACTGGTATATAAAATTCGGACATGGTAACGTAACCGTCATTTACGGCAACAGCACGATAGCTCCGGATACGAAAAAAATAGTAAGACTTCTGTTAAAAAACGGAAAATACGAATATTTAAAAAAACCCAACAGGTATGAAAAATGAAAAAGATATTTTTAGTTTTATTAATGTCCGTTTTAAGTTTTTCGGACAATACCAAACTTATTGAAAACATAATAGGAAAAGAAAAATTTTCCACATACAAAGAACTGTTGGAACCGGTTATGCGGGAAACTTCTTTGATTAAAACCCTTCAGTATCTTCAAAACAACGGACTGCTCGATATATTTTTCAACAAACCCAAAATGATACACCCTACTTTTATTTTTATAAACAACAACCCCGTTTTTAACACGAAAACCCTTTACGACACATTAAATTATTTAGGTTATTACTATTTTTACCCGGTTAAAATACAAAACACGGATAAATATGAAATAACAATGGAAATGAAATCGGCACATTATATCGATCCGGTCCTGTTTACCAAAACCGTTTCGCAAAAAGGATGTAAAATCATCTCCCTGATAAAAAGGGAAAACTACATCTACACCCTGGACTGTAAAAACGACCATCTCGATGTGCTAAAAATAATAAACAAAAAAACAAAACTTTTAAACGCCAAAGGAATTTACTGGGTGGCCTCAAACGGTTTTAGAAAAGCGCTGATTTCGTCTTCAAAACTTGACAATTGGTATCCTTACATTGTTTTTTTTGATAAAAATTTGAATATTTTAAATATAATTTCAAAAGAAAACAGTACACGTTCGGTTTATATCGACATTCCTCCGGAATGCAAATATATAAAAATAACGGATACTTTCTCAAAAGAAAATTTTAAAAGAGGAATATATATAAAAGGAATTAAATGAACCATTTCGAAAGAATAGAAAGACTTCCTAACTATATTTTCGCAGTAATAAATGAACTTAAACTCCAAGCAAGAAGAGCGGGAGAGGATATTATTGACTTTTCCATGGGCAACCCCGACGGGGCAACCCCGAAACCTATTGTAGATAAACTGATAGAATCGGCGAAAAAACCCAAAAACCACAGATATTCCGTAAGTAAGGGAATATACAAATTAAGAGAGGCTATTTGCAACTGGTATGCCAGAAGATACGGCGTCTCTTTAAACCCCGAAACGGAAGCCGTTGTTACAATGGGAAGCAAAGAAGGTTATGTTCACTTGACACAGGCGATTACAAACGTAGGCGACGTTGCAATAGTTCCGGATCCGACATACCCCATACACTCATACGCGTTTATGCTTGCCGGTGCAAGTGTAAGAAAAGTGGAGCTTAAATACAATGAAAAATATGAACTCAAAGAAGAAGAATTTTTTGATCAGCTCAAACTCGCAATGATCGAAGCCGTTCCGAAACCTAAATTTTTAGTTTTGAATTTTCCCCACAATCCTACGACGGTAACGGTGACTAAAGAGTTTTATCAGCGTGCGGTTGACTTTGCAAAGGAAGAAGGTTTATATATTATAAGCGACATTGCATATGCGGACATTACGTTCGACGGATATAAAACCCCGAGTATTTTCGAGGCAAAAGGGGCGAAAGAAGTGGCGGTTGAAAGTTTTACGCTTTCAAAAAGCTACAATATGGCCGGATGGAGGGTCGGATTTATCGTAGGAAATCCTGTTTTGGTAGGTGCTTTGCAAAAATACAAATCATGGATAGATTACGGAATGTTTACCCCTATTCAGGTTGCCGCCACGGTGGCGCTCAGGGATTATCAGCATTTAGTTAAGGACATAGTGGAAACCTACAAACAAAGACGTGATGTGTTAATAGAAAGCTTTGCAAACGCCGGATGGGATATCGAAACACCGCGTGCGAGTATGTTTGTATGGGCGAGAATTCCCGAATGTGCAAGACATCTCGGAAGTCTTGAATTTTCAAAAAGACTTCTTACAGAAGCGCACATTGCGGTAAGTCCCGGAATAGGATTCGGAGCGTACGGAGACGAATACGTAAGAATCGCCCTTATAGAAAACGAAAAAAGAATCCGCCAGGCGGCTAAAAATATAAAATATTTTTTAAAAGAATTAAAGGAAAACAATGGTTAAAATCGGAATAGTCGGTGTGGGAACCGTTGGTGAAAGCGTTGTAAAAAATATTGAAAAAAACAGGGATCTTATAAGAGCCAGAGCCGGAAAAGAGATAATCGTAAAAACAGGTGTCGTAAGAAATCTTAATAAAAAAAGAGACGTAAATATTAAACTTACCGCAGATTACAAAGAAGTGACAAGAGATCCTGAAATAGACATAGTGGTAGAGCTGATGGGCGGTGTTGATGAAGCCTATGAAGTGGTAAAAGACGCTTTAGATCATAATAAGGCGGTTGTAACGGCCAACAAGGCACTTCTGGCATACCACAGATTCGAGCTTCAGTCAATAGCAAAAACCCCGTTTGAATACGAAGCAAGCGTTGCGGGAGGAATCCCTATAATTAAAGCCTTAAGGGACGGACTGAGTGCCAACCATATTCAAGAAATAAAAGGTATCATTAACGGTACGTGCAATTACATACTTACCGAAATGAAAAAAGGAAGAGACTATTCGGAAGTATTAAAAGAAGCCCAGAATTTAGGTTATGCGGAAGCAGATCCGACTTTTGACGTAGGAGGGTTTGACGCCGCACACAAACTGCTTATTTTGGCAAGTATCGCCTATAATATAGACGCAAAACCCGAAAACATCCTAATAGAAGGTATTGAAAACATTAACCTGACCGACATCGAGTTTGCGAAAGAATTCGGATATGAGATAAAACTTTTAGGAATCGCCAAAAAAACAGACGATGAAGTGGAACTGAGAGTACACCCCACTTTAATCAAAAACACCCAAATGATAGCAAAAGTCGACGGCGTAATGAATGCCGTAAGCGTAATTGGTGATGTTGTGGGTGAAACCGTGTATTACGGACCGGGGGCCGGAGGCGACGCAACTGCGAGCGCCGTAATAAGCGATATTATAGAAATAGCCAGAGGCAACGTCAACCCTATGCTCGGATATAAAAAACCGCTTGAAAGCGAAAAAGTAAGACTTAAAACAAGCGATGAAATTAAAACCAAATATTACCTGAGAATTGCGGTAAACGATAAATTAGGGGTACTCGAAAAAATTGCGAACACTCTTGCAAAAAACAGCATTTCAATTGAAAGTTTTCTGCAAAAACCGAAAAACGGCTATGTAAAACTTCTCTTTTCCACCCACAAATCACTTGAAAAAGACGTAAAAAAAGCCATAAAAGAGATTGAGAATTTCGATTTTGTTATAAAACCGATTAATTTTATCAGAATTGAGGATTGAAATATAAATTATTTAAATTAAAAAACATAGCTCTTGGTTTGTTTGTAAACGGCAGTTATGGTATAATGACTGCTAATATTAACCTTGCTAACGCAACTATAGTCGTTGGCTCTGTTTATATTATGGAAATAACAATTTTTTACGGAGAGGAAAAATGAACGGAGAAACAATAATAGCAGTTTTTACTCTAATACTTGCAATAGTTTCCACTTTTCTTATTAAAAAAACATCTTCAAAACATACATATCAACATTGATCAATAAACTCAAAAAACTTTCCCTCTTTTTTAACATAGAGGATTCTCTTCTTTTAGAAATAGCAGACTATTCCACAGTTAAAAAGTATAATAAAGACCGGATAATATTTTACGAAGGGGAAAAAGAGAAATACTTTTACGGCATTATACACGGGCAGGTTTTAATGTATGACGTCGATTTAAAAGGCAACATAATACCCAAAAACCAGTTCGGATGCGGAGACATATTCGGACTCATTTCACAAATTCAAAACAGACCTTACTGCCTCAGTGCCGTTAGCGAAAGTGAATCGGAAATAATCAAAATCGATTATTCAAAATTTCAAAAACACATCTCAAACCCTCCTTTCAGTGACAGAATCATAAAAATGCTGAGCAATCAGATTATGCAAGAACTCGAATTTAACAAACTGCAAAAATACGATGCCACCAAAAGAGTGATTTACACACTGCTTAATTTCCCTCAAAAATTTGTAAGAAGGAAAAAATATATGCTTGCAAGCGAACTCGGCATGAGCGCGGAAACACTCAGCAGAATTCTAAGTAAATTAAAAAACGAGGGAATTATCTGTTATTGTGAGAAATCAATAAAAGTCACAGATTATGAAAAGCTGAAAAAGTATATAAAAATTTGAAATTAAAAATTGAAAATTTAAGATTCTTTTTTGATATGGTATAATACCAATAAAAAGGTAATTTATGAATTACACAATTCCAAGGAATTTATTTGATGAATTAGTAAAAAATATCGGCAAAGAAAGTGCTGAAAAATTTGCAAATGCATTTGAAAATTTTTTAAATATATTTGCAAAAGAAGTGGAAGAAAACATTCAAAACAAAAAAGAAAATCTTAAAGCAGAACTTTATAATGAATTAAGAAGTGAACTTGCAACAAAAGAGTTCGTCAGAGCGGAAATAAATGAAATCAAAGCAGAAATTAATGAAGTTAGAGCGGAAATAAATGAAGTCAGAGCAGAAATACAAAAAAACAATTTACTTTTAAAAATACTGATAGGCATAAGTTTGTTCGCCCTTACCATATTTAATCCGAATTTTATTACATTGGTGGAAAAAATATTTAAATAAAATTTTTGCTCCCGCTTTAAAACTAACAATTTTTACTTTTTATATCAGATTAGTGTCTGTCACTGTTTTATAAAAGAAAGAAAGGGCAAAAGCCCGAGAAAAATTAGAAGCTGTATTTAGCTTCGAATCTTAATTTAGTGTGGTTATCTTTGTAAGTGTCAGCATCTAAGATTGAATAATATCCGCTGAATTTAAGTTTTTTGTTATATGCTTTTGCAGCTCTTACAACATACTCAGTTGCATCTCCACCTGCTAATGCATCTTTAACAAATACTGCATCAGCACCAACTGTTACACCGCTAACATCTGCGCTTGCAACTAATGCAAAAGCATTTCCGTCAGCTAAAGTGTTTGTTCCGATTAGGTCACCAGCTTGTTCACCGGCTTTGATTAGTCCACTATCATCGCTACCAACCTCTACTCCAGCGCCATCTTTACCAAAGTTTAGGTATGCTGCAGTAAGGTTAACGTTTCCAGCTTTTCCAGCTACTGCTAAAGCTGCAAAATTTTGATCTTTTCCTGTTTTTGGTGATTGAGTCACATATTGACCAATTACCGTAACAGGACCAGCCGGAACAGTAACTTTTGCGTAAATTTCAGAATCTACAGTATCTTCCACATTAAAATAGAATAAATCATAAGAAATTTCGTTTGCTTTACCTTTAAGCCCTACTGTGTAAATGTTTTTATCAGTAACACTTGAATCCGGAAAAGCCGCACCGATTAAAGTACCGATTTCAGTTTTGTAAGTAGCAACTGCACCTGTTCCATGATCAGCTGTAGGATCAGTTAATGGTGTATTAATCATCATTTCACCACCTGCAACCGTGTAGTTGTCTTTTGCATATTGAAGATTCATCTCTACGATCTTGAATTGTTTTTCACCATTGGTACCGAGTTGATCTGTATGTAAAGCAACCGGTTTGAATACATATTTCATATTCTCATCAATTGCACCTATGAATTTAAGCACAGATTTGTATTCATGTGTAGTCGCGGTAGTTGTACCATCATCAGTTCTTGTAAGTCTGTATCTTAAATATCCACCCATGTTTACATTTTTAATTACATCTGTAAGTGGTGTAGCGCTTGCCACGCTCATTGAACCCATTGCTATTAAAGCTGCTAAAGACAATTTTTTTAGCATTCTCTCTCCTTTGTTTTTTTAATTTTGTCTCACAATTATATCGACAAAATTTTTAAAAATCAAATTTTTTAGTG
>NZ_JBMYAU010000004.1:0-26898 GCF_053994455.1 Nautilia sp.
GTATATTTTTTGATAATGTTTTTGGGTTCTTTTAATAGTTTCATAAGTTTGCGGAAGTTCCATTGTTGTATCTGTAAAAACAACCTTATATTGCCGCGGTTCAAGCGCAATGGTAACCAAATCAAGCAATACCTGAGAATCTTTTCCTCCGCTAAAAGCAACTACAAAAAAATCAACCTTATCTTTATATTCTTTATAAATCTTTTTTATAAATTCTATTGCTTCATTTTTTAAAGTTTCGATCTGCTTTTTATTTTCATTAATAAGTTCTTCTAAATTTACAGGTTTTAAAGAAATATCCTTTTTATAAATTTCAAGTTTCGGGGCATTATATAAATCCCCACCTACTGTTTTTGCTATTTTCTCACCATGATAATAATAATCCCTACCAATCGCCCAAAGCAAAGGTTCTTCACATTTTGGATAATTCCAATACTTATTAAACCCTAACAAATCCAATTCTTCATAATAAACGGGTCTTGGAGGCATTATTACCTCACTCGTGAAATCATTTAATCTAGGTATGTTTTTTTCTTTAATCCATTCTATTTTATACATAAAGCTCCTATATGTTTATTTAAAATATTTGGAATTATATCAAAGCAAATTTATGTTTATAAAAATAATTTTTTTCATTAATTATTTGTTTTACTTTTTTCTACCATCTTAATTAGTGACAGACACTAGAATTATTAACAAAAAAAAAGAAAAAGAAAGAGGAATTATTTTTTCTCTTTAAGAGCTTTAGCGACGGTTGCACCGATATCCGCAGGAGATTTTACAACATAAACGCCGGCCTCTTCAAGCGCCGCCATTTTTTCAGCCGCAGTACCTTTACTTCCGCTAATAATTGCGCCTGCATGCCCCATTCTTTTACCTTTAGGCGCAGTCTGACCCGCAATAAACGCAATTACAGGTTTGCTGATCTGCTCTTTTATAAGTTTTGCCGCCTGAATTTCAAGATCCCCTCCGATTTCACCGATCATAACGATTGCTTCGGTTTCAGGGTCAGCTTCGAACATTGGTAAAAGTTGTTTGTAACTTAAACCAATAATTGGGTCTCCACCAATACCGACGGCAGTGGTGATACCGAATCCTTCTTTTACCACCTGGTTACTTGCTTCGTAAGTAAGTGTACCTGATTTAGAAATAAGTCCGACATTTCCTTTTTTGAAAATATTACCCGGCATAATTCCGATTTTACACTCTTCAGCTGTAATGATTCCGGGACAGTTAGGTCCGATTGTATTCATGCCTTTTTTCTGAGCGTAATGTTTGGCATACATCATATCCTTAACAGGTGCGCCTTCTGTAATAATTACGGCAAGTTCGATACCCGCATCGGCAGCTTCCATAACTGCGTCGGCAACGAATGCAGGCGGAACGAAAATCATACTCACAGTCGCACCCGTAGCTTCAACAGCATCAGCCACCGTATTGAATACAGGCTTTCCGAGGTGAGTCATCCCGCCTTTGTTAGGTGTGACTCCCCCGACAATCTGCGTTCCGTACGCCATACACTGTTCGGCGTGGAAAGTCCCTTCTTTTCCTGTAAAACCTTGAACTATTACTTTTGTGTCTTTATTAACCAAAATACTCATTATAGCTCTCCTTTCGCAGCAGCAACAGCTTTTTTAGCACCGTCTTTAAGATTTTCGGCTGGAACAATGTTTTTAATATTCGCATTTCTTAAAATTTCAGCAGCTTCCTCGGCATTTGTACCGTCAAGTCTTACGATTACAGGAACGTTTACTTCTACTTTTTCGGTCGCCTGTAAAATACCGTTTGCTATACGGTCACATCTTACGATACCTCCGAAAATATTAACGAAAATCGATTTAACGTTAGGATCGCTTAAAATTATTTCAAATCCTTTCGCAACCGTATCGGGATTAGCCCCACCACCGACGTCTAAGAAGTTCGCAGGCTCTCCGCCTTCGTGTTTGATAATATCCATAGTGGCCATCGCAAGTCCGGCACCGTTAACCATACATCCGACATTACCGTCAAGTTTAATATAGCTTAATCCGTATTTTTTAGCCTCCACTTCAGTAGGCTCTTCTTCGTCCAAATCTCTCATTTCAGCAATTTCAGGGTGTTTATAAAGCGCGTTGTCGTCAAATCCCATTTTTGCGTCAAGTGCTAAAAATTTTCCGTCACCCGTTTTGATTAGAGGGTTGATTTCTATCATTTCGGCATCGTTGTCCATATACACTTTATATAAAGCGGTAGCGAATTTAATAAATTCTCTCTGTTCTTCTTTAGGAAGCCCGAGTCCGAATGCCAGTTTTCTTGCATGGAACGGCTGGAATCCTATTGCAGGGTCGATTGCCACTTTAATAATTTTTTCAGGTGTTTTTGCCGCTACTTCTTCAATTTCCATACCGCCTTCTGTTGAAGCCATCATTACAGGCATTTCAAGTGCTCTGTCAAGCACCATACCAAGGTATAGTTCGTCTTTAATATCCGCACCTTCTTCGATATAAACTTTTTTTACCACTTTTCCTTCAGGCCCTGTCTGATGGGTCACAAGCGTCATTCCGAGCATCTCTTCGGCGATTTTTTCCACTTCATCAAGACTTTTTGCCAATTTTACACCGCCGGCCTTACCTCTTCCACCTGCATGAATCTGGGCTTTTACAACCCATAAATCCCCTCCGAGCTCTTCAGCCACTCTTCTTGCCTCCGGCCCGGTAAACGCAACGCCGCCTCTCGGAGTCGGCACACCGTATTTTCTAAATATCTCTTTTGCCTGATATTCATGAATGTTCATCTATACTCCTTTCAATAGTTTAAATAATTATTTCTGTTCCCACTGGGCTCTTCCCTGCTCATACAAATCATTACCGTAACAGTCGTTGACGACAACGACGGGAAGATCTTCCACTTCAAGTTTTCTGATAGCCTCGGGTCCCAATTCCGGATAGGCGATAACTTCGGCTTTTTTAATTCTCTGTGCAAGCAGAGCCCCAGCACCGCCTGTGGCTCCGAAATACACCGCCTTATATTTTTTACACGCTTCTTTTACCGCTTCGTTTCTTTTCCCTTTACCGATCATTCCTTTTTGACCGTGTTCAATCAGTATAGGGGAATAACTGTCCATTCTGTAACTCGTAGTAGGCCCCGCGCTTCCGATAGGGTCACCCGGTTTCGGAGGGGTAGGACCGACAAAATAAATAACGCTGCCTTTAAGATCAAAAGGAAGTTCTTCTCCTTTTTCAATCAAATCCACAAGTCTTTTATGAGCCGCATCCCTTGCCGTGTAGATTACTCCCGTAAGATATACGATATCCCCTGCTTTTAATTTTTCCACGTCCGCATCGGTTAACGGAGTTTTTAATCTGTATTCAGCCATTGTTTCTCCTTAAATGGTTATATGAGAGTGTCTGCTGCTGTGACACTGAATATTTACCGCTACAGGTAATGATGCGATATGACACATTCTGTTTTCATACGTTTCAATATGTACGGCAAGTACGGTCTGAGTACCGCCCATACCCATAGCACCGATTCCGAGTTTATTGAGCTCTTCTTTAAGCTCGGCTTCAAATTCCGCCATTTCCGGATCCGGGTTTTCAGTTCCGATACTTCTGAAAAGTGCATGTTTACTCATCACAGCCGCCATATCGAAACTTCCTCCGATACCTACACCTACCACCAACGGAGGACAAGGGTTCGGACCCGCGTCGCTTACGACTTTTTTTACAAACTCTTTAATTCCCGGCTTACCCTGAGCGGGAGCCAAAACGGTGGCGCGCGATACGTTTTCGCTTCCACCGCCTTTTGCGGCGTATTCGATTTCTATTTTATCACCCGGCACAAGGTCAAAATATATCACCGGAGGAAGGTTGTATCCCGCTTTGTCTTTAAGGTTCGCCCTTGTAAAGCAGTCGCATGTAGAAGCTCTTAAATACCCTTCTTCATACCCTTTTTTCGTTCCTTCATAAATTGCATCCCTTAAAGTTCCGCCTTCAACTTTTACGTCTTCTCCGACTTTGACGAAATATATAGCAAGCCCTGTGTCCTGACATAAAGGTTTCCAGTCTTTCTCCGCTATTTCGGCATTTTCAAGAAGCTGTTTAAGAACAGCCTTGCTGACCTCGCTTTTTTCCTCTTCGTACGCTTTTTTAAGCGCTTCAAGCATATCGGGAGCCAAGTGGGTTGTTGAGTAGATAATCATATCCCTGATTGATTTTACTATATCGTCATATTTAACTACTCTCATTTTACATCCTTTAAAAAGTCTTTGTTTAAAATATCCACCATCTCTTTTACGGCGCCTACGCTTTTTCTGAAAAGCTCTTTTTCACACGGATCAAGAGTTACTTCTATAACTTTTTCGGCACCGTCTTTACCAATCATAACCGGTACTCCGTTTACAATATCCTTATACCCGTATTCCCCGTCAAGATATGCCGCGCACGGGAATATCTGTTTTGAATCCCTTAAAATAGCCTCAACCATAATAGCCGTCGATTTTCCGGGTGCGAAATACGCGCTTCCCGTTTTAAGGTAACCAACAATCTCGGCACCGGCTTTTTTGGTTCTTTCAACTACTTCGTCAATCTCTTTTTGAGACAAAAGATCACTCAAAGGCACACCCGCAACAGTAGAATATTTAGGAAGCGGCACCATAAAATCGCCGTGCCCTCCTATTACGCTCGCCCTGATCTGACCGGCTCCGTATCCTAATTTTTCATAAATAAAATACGCCATTCTCGCACTGTCAAGAATCCCAGCCATTCCGATCACTCTGTTTTTTGGAAAACCCGAAACTTTAAGAGCCGTATAAGTCATTGCGTCAAGCGGATTCGACACGACTATCAAAATCGCATCGGGAGCCACTTCTTTTACCTGAGTGACGACATCTTTCATTATTTCAGCGTTTTTGAATAAAAGATCTTCTCTCGTCATTCCGGGTTTTCTTGGAAATCCCGCGGTTATTACGACAACTTTGCTTCCTTTTACGTCTACATAACTACGTGCAGCTCTTACAATGGAATGGCTTCTCACAGCACTTGCGGCATGGCTCATATCAAGCGCTTTACCTTTTGCCCTGTCCGTATCCCTGTCAACAAGAATTATCTCATGAGCAAGCCCTTGCATTGCAAGAGAATATGCAACGATACTTCCGACATTTCCCGCACCCACTATTGATACTTTATTTGACATTTTAAGCCTTTAAAATAAAATAATCCCGAAAAGGGATTATCTTAAAGCATCTATAATTTTATTAAATGTCTCACTCGGTCTCATATATTCAGCCACTTTTTCTTCGTTCGGATGGTAATATCCTTCGATTTCAGCAGGTTTGCCTTCCGCTGCCGCAATTTCGCTTAAGATTTTTTCTTCGTTCGCTTTAAGTTCTTTCGCAATCGGTTTAAATTTAGCTTCAAGTTCGGCATCACCGCAGTTTGCAAGCTCATCAGCCCAGTATCTCGCCAAATAATAATGGCTTCCCCTGTTGTCAAGCTGACCTACTTTTCTTTTTGGTGTTTTGTCGTTTTCAAGATATTTGCCTACCGCTCTGTTTAGTGCGTCGGCAATAATTTCCGCTTTTTCGTTCGCTCCCTGTTTTCTTGCAAGTTTAAGCGATTCAACGGTTGCAAGGAATTCACCGAGGCTGTCCCATCTTAAGTGACCTTCTTTAATGAACTGTTCAACATGTTTAGGAGCAGAACCGCCGGCACCTGTTTCATATAATCCGCCGCCTGCAAGCAACGGAACGATTGAAAGTGTTCTTGCACTCGTTCCGACTTCAATAATCGGAAAGAGGTCAGTCAGATAATCTCTTAGTACGTTTCCTGTTACGGAAATAGTGCCTTCTCCGTTTCTGAATCTTCTTAGGGTATATCTCATGGCTTTTTGAGGTGCCATAATGTAATATTCAACACCTTCAAGATCATATTCAGGCATATATTTTAAAACTTTTCTGATAAGCTGAGCGTCATGAGCCCTGTTGCTGTCAAGCCAGAACACTATCGGAAGTCCGCTGTCTTTCGCTCTTTCAACCGCAAGTCTGATCCAGTCCTTAATTGCGATGTCTTTTGCGCTGTACGCTCTGAACACGTCGCCTTTTCCGACTTCGAAAGTAAACAGTGTGTTTCCTTCACCGTCAAGTACAAGGAATTTACCGTCAGTCGGTGCGAAAAACGTTTTGTCATGGCTTCCGTATTCTTCAGCTTTTTTAGCCATAAGGCCTACGTTTTGAACAGTTCCGATTTTAGTAGGATCGAACTGTCCGTTTTTAACGATGTCAGCTACAATTTCTTTATACATTGTTGCATAAGTTCTGTCAGGTACAGTGATTACCAAATCTTCCACTTCACCGTCAGGTCCCCAGCCTTTTAGTCCGTTTTTGATTGTAGCCGGGATTGAAGCGTCTACAATTACGTCGTTCGGTCTGTGAAGATTCGTAATTCCTTTATCGGAATCCACCATATATTGTCTCGGCTGCTCTTTATAGATTTCATCGATTGTGTCAAGAATCGCTTTTTTCTTCTCTTCAGGAAGTTTGTCAAGTTTTGCATATAAATCAGCCAAACCGTTTCTCGGGTTGAATCCTATTTCTTCAAGAACTTTTCCGAATTTGTCGAAAAGTTTTTTGTAATATACTCTGATCGCATAATCAAAGAAGGTAGGATCGGACACTTTCATCATTGTTCCCTTAACGTGTAAAGAGAACAGAATGTCTTTTTCTTTCGCGTCGCTTATTACTTTGTCAAAGAATCTGCTCAGTTCTTCTACGTTTAATGTTGCCGCAGAGAAAACCTCTCCCGCTTCCACAGGAACTTCTTTAAGCTCTTTTTTGTTACCCGCATTGTCTTCAAATACGATTTTTACAGTCTGGTCTTTATCGCTTGTAAAGCTCTGCTCGCTTTCGTAGAAGTCTTTTTTCTCCATGTGGGCAACATAAGATTTAGAATCGGAACTAACAGGTTTCATGCTGTGCGGATGCATTTTTGCGTAGTTTTTAACAGGCTCCGCAAGTCTTCTGTCGGAATTACCTTCTCTAAGTACCGGGTTAACGTTTGAGCCTACGCATTTTAAATATTTTAATTTAATTTTTTCTTCTTCTGCGTTTTTAGGCTCTTCCGGAAAATCAGGCAGAGGGTATCCCTGAGACTGAAGTTCTTTAATTGTCGCAACAAGCTGCGGAACCGAAGCCGAAATGTTCGGAAGTTTAATTACGTTTGCTTCAGGTTTTTTTACAAGCTCACCGAGATACGCAAGCTCGTCAAACTGTCTTAAGTTCTCAGGCAGCATATCTGAAAATTCAGCAATAACCCTTCCCGCAAGTGAAATATCTCTAAGTTCCCAGTTAATATTCGCATCTTTTGTAAAAGCCTCCATAATCGGAAGTAAACTGAATGTCGCCAAGTACGGTGCTTCGTCAATCTTTGTCCATACGATTGTAGGATTCGCCATATATTCTCCTTTTGGTTTTTTTATTGATTAAATTTTATCACCTTTTATACGAAAAGTAACAATTTTTATTTTTAAATGAACTTGAATGTTACTAAATGAAACTACTTCCTGCATTTTTTTATGTTTCTTAAATGTTGTTTATATGTGACCGCAAAAAGATGTTTACTTCCGCATTTTACAAAATACAAATATTTTGATTTTTCAGGAAATATTGCCGCAATAACGGCCTCACGGCTCGGAATGCACACGGGTACTGAAGGCAGACCGTAATATTTGTATGTGTTGAATCTTGATTTGTCGTTTTGAATAATAAAATGGGTTACTATTCTGTGAGAATATTTTCCGTAGTTTAAACTGCCGTCCATCTGCAGCTTCATATGTTTTTTAAGCCTGTTGTATATAACGGAGCTTATTTTTTTCATTTCGTCGGTACCGGCCGCCTCTTTTTGAATAATACTTGCGATTATGAGATATTTTTTATATTTGTCATAATTAAATTTACCGAATATTTTTTTACAAATCTCCTTATGATACTCAAGCGATTTTCTTTTAAGATAGGCACAGACATTTTTTTCACTCATACCTATAGGCAGAAAATATGTCTCGGGTTTTAAAAAGCCTTCCTCAAAGCTGCAGTTCAGTTTCTTCAGCTTCAATTTTCCGGCTATTTTTTTATAAACGTAATACGTGGTTTCACCGGGTATAATGGTTATTTTAACAAGCGCCGCTTTCGAAGTGGTAAGTTTATACAAAAAATCAAGTTTAGTAAGGTTCCCGCTTTTTAGATCAATCCAGCCCGCCTGTGGGGAACCTATGAAATATAATAAAAATTTATCGAAAAACCCGACGTCATATCCTCTTTTTTGCAATGATTTTATAGTATAATTAACACTGCCGTTGGGTATATAAACAACCCTGTCCGTACGTACATCTCTTGTAAAATAAAAAAGGGCGAAAACAGTGAACACAAGCAGCAATTCGGTCAAAGCCATAGCATTTACGATTATTCTTTTTTTATTCATATTGTTTATATCCCTTTTCAAAGGTATTTACTTATACGACATCAGATTTAAAAACGTTTACGTAAAAAAACTTTTTTTAAAAATAGATCATAAAATTGTACTCAAAATAAACGGCGTTAAAATCGAAAACAATAAAAATTACACAAAACAGGCCGCCAATCTTAACAAAACAATACTGACTTTTACAAAATACTCAGGTATTTTCGAAGACATCTCAATAAAATCGCTATATTATGACAAATACAAAATCGACAGTGTCGAAATCAAAAACAACAGACTCACACTGTTTTCAGACTTTATAAAGACAAAAGCCATTTTAAATCCGGACATAAAACATTCATACGTAAATTTCATATACATTTCAATTCCTTCTTACGGTCTGCTGCTCAAAAACGTGGTTGTAAACCTGAAATTTTACGATTCTTTAATAACCGCCGAAGGTTTCGGGGAGCTTAACAAAAAGCGGATAGATTTTGACGCCGCCCTTCAAAAAAACAATATTTTAACAATGGATCTCTTCGGAAAAAAAATCATTTACGATTATATTATACCTGTTAAACTCCAGGATGTTTCCCTCTTTGGAAAAATAGATTTGAATTATCTGAAATACGCAATATCGGCAAATATAAACTCAGCCGAATTCAAATACAAAAAAATGGGGTGTAGAATTAAAAAACTTTCCTTTAAGACAACGGATAAAAACATACGCCTAAGAGCAGAATCATTGAGCTGCACACAGTTTAAGAATTTTAAATCCGTTTATGTGCGGGGGCTGAAACTTTCATATAACATACCTAACGAATTTTTAATATTAAATTCTTCGCATATTTCTTTCAAATATTTAAAATACACGGTTAATATGAAACAAAACGAACTTATTTTTAAAAACATAAAAAACCTAAATTTTAAAAACGGAACCCTTTCGATAAAAGACAAAACATACAAGGTGATTTTGAAAGACAATCTGTTAAACATCTTTAACAATTACACTTTTTATTCACTCGACAGGGGTGAATTCGTCTCTAAAAACGTTAAACTGAAATCAAGCGAAATTTTAGGAGATCTTAAAAAAATATTCACACATAAAATAAAAGGCAAATTATACGGGTTCGATACGGAAATTAACGAAATAGAAGCGAATATTAAACAAAAAACGATAAAAGCCCGAAACGCTTCGATAAATAATGTAAAAGCAAAAAACATTACGTTCGGACAAAACACTTTAATCCTTGCTTCAGACTCCCTCTTCGACAAAAACGTCAAAGCTCTGATAAAAAAATTTTTATCCATAGACGTACCGCTTACCCAGATAGGAGGCCGCAACGAAATAAACGCTTCCGTCTCTTTTTACAACCATTTTAAAAACTTACACGTAAACACACGGATACATACAAAAAACTCCCTTTTCAAATTATACGATTTCAGTATATTCACACCTGACTCGCACATCCTGATAACAAACGACAGCCTTGCTTTCAAAACGGAAAAAAGCAAACTGTTTTTCAATAAAAATCTTTTTCTCGGATTCGAAGGAAACGGAGAAGTTGATTTCAATCAAAGCAAAATATCGCTTGAAGGGACGGTGGATTTTAATATAAAAAACATTATAAACCTTAAAAATTATAAAGAAAAAGCCGTTATAGACTTTAACAAAAACATATTAAAAACAGTCAATTCTTCCGTTTTCATAGATTTTTACAAAAAAATGCTGATAATAAACCCCCTTGAAAAGATCCTAAAATACACCGCTTTTAAAGAATTTGTAAAAAACGGCATCCTTTTAATAACTTTCGGTAAAAATATGGATATCACCACATATTTTCTGCTTAAACTTCCGATATTTTACAGACACAACAACGACCCCTTAACCAAACAGCCTGTAGGCGGCGTAATACACAAAACGTTTTTAAACATAAACGTAGGAAAAATTATCGAGGTGTTCAACGACAATGTAAAAATAAAAATCAACGACAAGGAGATAAAAGCGTCGATAGAAAACTGGGATATAAACCTGCTACCGCTTGAAAAACTTATGCTGAAATCCGAAAACACAAGCAACGATTTCAATTACAGTGTTTATCTTTATTCGAACAATGCAAACTTAATATATAAAACACATAAATTTCTCTCACAGACTTCCACTTTCGAGTATAAAAACAACAAACTTAAATTCCATTCAATTTTTAAACACTCATCGGTAAAAGGTTATACGAAAAACAATTATCTGCTGATGGAAGGACACAATTTTTCAAACGAAGAGTTTAAAGCGTTCCTTCCTAAATTCAATTTCTTTAACGAAATAAACCTTGATTTCGTACTGGTAAAATCCCCTGACGATTTTTATACGGGTAAAATCTACATTAACCATGCAGTGGTAAAAGAATTAAAAACACTTAATAACATCATAGCGTTTATCAACACGGTTCCGTCCCTTTTATCGTTTTCATCGCCGGGTTTTTCCTCTAAAGGATATAAAATAGAAAAAGGATATGTAAACTATCTTCTTTACAAAAAAATACTTTACATAAAAGAAGCGAAAATAACAGGTGAAAATCTGGATTTTTACGGTAAGGGATATGTGGATTTCAATAAAAATTATATATTTTTGAAAATAACTGCCAATATGAAAATGAAACTGAAAAAGATTCCTATAATAGGAAAAGGGCTCAGTTACCTGCTATTCGGAAAAGACGGAAGCATAGACGTAAAAATGGTGGTTAAAGGGGATATAAACAACCCCAAAGTTAAAGAAGACATAGGAAAAGACATTCTCCTCACGCCTTTTAAACTCTTTAAAAGGGCGATAACACTGCCGTTTAATATTTTTTAGTCTTCTTTGGTAGGAATAAGTATAAGCTGGTAATTTTCTTTTTTTATTACCACACTTCTGTTTCTGGGAATCTGCCCCTGCTGTTTTTTTAGATTTTCTATTTCCCTTTGAAGGTTTTCTATCTCCTCTTTAAGCTGAAGAATTATTTCCACACCTGCAAGATTTACACCCAAATCCCTTACCAATGAAAGTATAAGTTTTAACCTGTCTATATCCCTTTGAGAATAAAGTCTCATTTTCCCTTCGGTTCTGCTGGGTTTAATAAGCCCTTCCCTTTCATACTGCCTGAGCGTCTGCGGATGGATGTTTAATATTTTACTCACCACGCTTATTAAATATACCGGTTCGTCATAACTGTACATTCTCACCTCCTTTTTCATTGGTTTCGGACAGCAAGCGACTGTCCGCCAACTTGATTATTCGGGCAACTTCTCTTTCATCAATTTTACCAGTTCTTCATCCAGTTCCTCAATTTTAGGCAACACGGGTCTTAATTCCAGGTACAAATTACCGTCTTTCACACCGTAACCTTTTACCCTGAGTTTCTGACAGCACTTAGAATTTCGGGGCACTTTTACATTTATATGCCCTTTAAACGTATCCACGCCTATTTTACCGCCGAACATCATTGTTTTCAAAGGCACATTCACTTTTTTATACAAATCGTTCCCTTTTCTCTCCCACTCAGGATGAGGGGTTACTTCAACCTCAAGAATTAAATCGCCCCTGTGCCCTTGAAGGGTTTTACCCTTTCCTCTTACTCTCAGTTTTTGACCGGTTTTTATTCCTTCAGGGATTTTTACCTTAATACTTTCCCCGTTAAGGTTAATGGTATAAACACCGCCTTTCATGGCCAAATCAAACGGTATCTGAATTTTTGCGTGGATGTCCAAATCAGGCGCGAAACCTCCACCGAATCCGCCGAATCCGTCAAATCCGAAACCTCCGAATCCTCCTGACGAGCGTCTTGAAAAGCCTCCGCCGAATATCTGTGAAAGGATTTCTTCCAAATCCACATCTTTATGCTGCCTGTAAAAATCCTGAAAGTTCTGTCCGTTAAACATCGTATCGCCCATCTGATCGTACTGTTTACGTTTTTCTTCATCTCCGAGGATTTCGTAAGCGGTGTTTATTTCCTTAAATTTCTCCTCGCATTCCGGTTTTTTACAAATATCCGGATGATATTTTCTTGCAAGCTTTCTGTAAGCTTTTTTAATTTCGTCCTGGGTTGCGTTTTCGCTCACACCCAAAACTTCATACAAACTTTTACTCATTTCCCCTCCTTTGAATTATACTATATATGAAATTTTATTGCAATATTATACAATAATATTGAGTCAATGTCAATCAAGGTTTTCGAAACGTTTTTTTCCGTTTATTAATTACGAAAAGCAAAACACCCGGGTTATATAAAAAGAAAATATAAAATTAAAAAAAGGAAAGAAAACAGCAGTTTTTTACTGCCGGTTTAGAGAAAGCGATTTAATATATCTCCGAGTTTTTTCTGTATCGATTTAAGGGAGTCTTCACTTTTAGCTTCAAACCTCGTTACTAAAACAGGTGTCGTATTGCTTGCCCTTACAAGTCCCCAGCCGTCTTCAAAAACAACCCTCACACCGTCGACGTCAACAATGTTTTTTATATGAAGCTCTTTTTTGTGTTCGTTTAAATAACGTTTTAATTCGTCTATGATTTTAAATTTTTTATCTTCTGTGGTTTTCACTTTCAATTCGTCGGTGTTGTACACTTTAGGGAGTTTTTCAAATTCCGCCGCAAAATCAAAACCTTCTTTAATAAGCTCTATAATCCTGAAAGCCACATAAACGGCGTCGTCTATTCCGAAATATCTGTCATTGAAAAATATATGGCCACTTACTTCCGCCGCAAGATCGCAGTTCTCTTTTTTCAGCAGCGTTTTTAAATTGCTGTGCCCGGTTTTATACATAATTGCCCGCCCGAATTTATTTATTTCGTCATACATCACCTGAGAAGCTTTCACCTCGCTGATTACACACGGATTTTTCATTTTTTTTGCAAAAAAATACGCCAGAATGTCGCCTTTATAATTGTATTTCTGATCCAAAAAGGCTATTCTGTCGGCATCTCCGTCAAATGCGAAAGCGTACTTTCTTCCTTTTTTCAAAGCTTCGTAAACATCTTTTAAATTTTCCTCTTCGGTAGGATCCGGATGGTGGTTTGGAAACGTACCGTCGGGTTCTTCAAACAGTATTTCGTAATCTTTAACCCCAACCTTTTTAAGCAGATCGTTTAAAACAACACCGGCCACACCGTTTCCGCAGTCAAAAACCGCATTAAGTTCAAGACCTTTAAGATGGGAAAACTGATTTGCAAGATAATCGACATAATCGTTTTTTAAATCGTATTTTACGGTATGTGTGTTGTTTTCTATTTCTATACCGCTGTTTAAAACCTCATCCGCAAGGGCATATATTTCCCTGCCGTAAAAAGGCGCTTTGTTAATAGTGATTTTAAATCCGTTATATTCCGGCGGATTGTGAGAACCGGTAATCTGAATGCTTCCGCCGATTTCCACACGGCCCTCTCCTTCGATACATAAAGGCCTGAAATTTGCAAAATAATTAGCCCCCGTCGGCAGCATACCGCCGCTTATCACTTTTTTGCCCGCTTTGTTCAGCCCGCTTACAAGCCAGTCGTGTAGTACGGGAGAATGTTCTCTTGCGTCGAAACTTACAAAAACATATTCCCCGTCGATTTTATTTCCTAAAAAATAGCCTATTTTTTTAACGATATCTTCGGTTAAATCTTTTTCAAAAATACCCCTTATGTCATATTCTCTAAATATGTGCGTCATATCTTCTCCTTTATTCTTTATTTAAATGTTTTATTATACCAATTCCGGTTAAATTATATGTTTTTAAAAAACTGAAAACTTGCTAATTTAAGATATTTAATTATTTTTCACCCCGCCGCTTTTCAGGTAATCAGGTTCATTTACTCATTGTCCATTTTACATTTTCCATTGATATTATATATCCACCACAACATCGCAAATTTAGCCCCCGGTGTCAAAACGACTCCTTCGTCGAATATACTCTCATACACCTTATGCGAAGGAATTAAAACGACTTCTATATCCTCGTCGTCTATCCCGCCGCCTTCGTTTACTTTCATATCCTGATTTACTTCGGCATAAAATATTTCCTGATTAGCAGCTCCGTTTCCAACATTCGCCCACGTCGAGGTAATTTTTTTAATACCGCTCACATTCACATCATATCCGCACTCTTCTAATATTTCCTCTTTTGCTATTTCGATGTTGGGTTTATCCTTGTCGCAGAGCCCCGCACACAGCTCAAGTGTATAGCCTTCGGCGTTTTTGAGATAGACGGGCAGTCTGAACTGTTTTACCAGTACAAGGGAATCAAGATCCGTATCATATATTAAAACGGAAACACTGTCATAAGAGCTGCACACTTCCCATCTTCTTTTTTTGCCGAAATAATCAAAAAAAACCTCTTTGAGTTCTAAAAACCTCCCTTTTCCAATTGTTTTTACAGATTCGATTTTTATCAAAACAGACTCTCCTCCTCTTTTTTTTCGTTAAGTTCGGGTTTGAAACCGACAACCATTGCAAAATTGAAACTTTCCTTTAAAAGATACGAACATTCTTTATTTACGACAAACGTTTTCGCGTGTTTAGTGTTCTCAATTAAATAATTAAGTTCTTTAAAAAAATATTCGTCATTTTCAACACCCGTTATAAGAACCTTTTCACTTTGTCCGTATTCAACCTCTCTGAATTTAAAATCCACAAACACCGGTTTAAATCTTTCAAGTTCAAATTCAAGCGTATGTTTTAAAGAGTTGTTTTCAAAAAACCTCAGCGCCTTAGCAAACTCTTCCCTGTAAACAAACGGCAGGTTTATCTCCGTATTTCGGTATTTGGATTTAAAAAGAGAGATTTTTTCAAGAGTTACGGCATCGGAAGAAAGCGTTATGACGTTGGAAAAAAGATTCTTATAAAACGGTTTTGAGGTAACTAAATATTTGTTGGTAAGATTGAGCGCGTTTAAGAGGTCTTTATATGTTTCTAAAATAACGACTTCTTTGTTAAGGTTCATCTTATCTATTATATGACAGGTGATTTTGTCACAGTAATATATTTCCGTTTTAAGGTTTTCGTATTTGAATATGTCTATAACGGCCTTTTCGACGGAATCGGCTTTAATCCAGGCTATTTCTTTATCGGTAATATTTTCATAACTTTCCGAAACTATTGCATAAGCGCCGTTTTTAACCGCTTTTTCTATATCCTTTTTATCGGAAACAAAAAAACAGCCCCCTCTTACCACTTTTTCCGGTTCGTCAGTAAAAGAAGTAACCTCACTGATGTAAGGGGAATTTAAAAGCTCCCCCCCTATCAGATTCACAAGTGTTTCTATTTTCAATTGAGCCCTTATTTTATAGGTGTTCCGGGTTTTTTAGGTTTTTCAGGTCTAATCAGGCTAAATCCGCTTTCATCCTTGGCGCCTAAAAGCATTCCTTCGCTCATCATACCCATAAGTTTTGCGGGTTTAAGGTTTGCCACAACACACACATAAGTGTCTATAAGCTCTTTGGGTTTGTAATATTCTTTAATCCCGGCTATGATCTGTCTCGGTTTCTCTTCGCCGAGATCCACTTCAAGCCTCAGGAGTTTTTTGGACTTTTTCACTTCTTCGGCAGCCACGACTTTTCCTATTTTGAGCTCGGTTTTAAAAAATTCGTCTATGGTAATGAGATTCTGGGGTTTTTCCTCTTTTACCTCAGGTTTTTTCATAAGAGGAGCTTCTATTTTAGGGAAAAGCGGAGGGATTTTTTCAATGACGAAATCTTCAAGAAGCTTCCCTTCCATTATATTTTTGAAACTTTCCGGTGTTATTTCAAACCCCAAAGCAGAGGCTATTTTTTGAGTGGTTTTAGGCATAACCGCATGCAAATTTACAGCCGTTACAGCCAGCAGGTTCGAAATTAGTCCCAAAAGAGCCTGAGCTTTTTCCTCCTCACCGTTTTTCATAAGCTCCCACGGTTTATACGTATCTATTGCCTTGTTTCCGATTGCAGGGACTTTCCAAAGCTCTTCAAGAAATTTATGTATCTGCATTTTCCAAAGATACGTTTCTTCTAAGTTACTAACAATTTCTCTTGCTTCATTAAGTTCGTTTGAATAATATTTTTCCACGTTTTCGCTTGTAATTTTTCCGCCGAAATATTTATAAGCCATCCCTATTATTCTGTTTAAGAGGTTGCCGAGATCGTTTCCAAGGTCATTATTGATTCTGTCGATTAAAGCTTTTTCGCTGAAATCGCCGTCCGCCCCGAAAGGGACTTCTCTTAGCATAAAATATCTGAAATTCTCAAGCCCGTACGCATCGGCCACGTCTTTAGGATTGATGACGTTTCCTTTACTTTTACTCATTTTTTCACCGTCTCTCGTCCACCATCCGTGAGCCGCTATCACCTTCGGAAGTTCATATCCTATGCTCATTAAAAACGCCGGCCAGTAAACCGCATGGAATTTAAGAATATCTTTTCCGACTATATGAAGTTTCGCCGGCCAGTATTTCTTTACAAGTTTGTCGTTTTCACTGCCGTATCCGAGCGCCGTTAAATAATTAAACAGTGCGTCAAGCCATACGTAAACGACATGTTTAGGATCGTTTATCTCGGGAGGAAGTTTCACGCCCCATTCAAAAGACGTTCTGGTAATAGAGAGGTCTTTAAGCCCCTCTTCTACGAATCTTATAACCTCGTTGGCTTTAGCTTCGGGTAAAATCGGTTTTTTGTTTTTGAGCCACTCAAGCAGCCTGTCCTGATATTTTGAAAGTCTGAAAAAATAACTTTCTTCTTTAATAATTCTCGTAGGTTTTCCGCAGTCGGGACAGAGTTCGTCGTTTACAAGCTGTGAAGGGGCCACAAAACTTTCGCAGCTCACACAGTAATGCCCTTCATAATAGTCTTTATATATGTCGCCTTTTTCATACATATCCAAAAACGCTTTTTGAACCCCTTTTTTATGCGCTTCGTCCGTGGTTCTGATAAATTTGTCGTAACTGATTTCAAACTCATCCCAAAGCGCTTTGAATTTACCGCTTATTTCGTCCGCGTATTCTTTTGGAGACTTTCCTCTTTTTTTAGCCGCCTCTTCGATTTTCTGCCCGTGTTCGTCGGTACCGGTCAGAAAAAACGTATCAATTCCCTTAAGTCTTGCATACCTTGCCACCATATCGGCTATTATGGTTGTATACGCATGCCCTATATGTGGAATGTCGTTTACGTAATATATAGGTGTCGTAAGATAATATGTTTTACACTTGTCACTCATTATTCAGCCCCTTCGTATGTTTTTAAAACTTTTTTTATTTCGTAATTGCTTCCGAAAAAGCATGGTGTGGTGTCGTGATATCCGTCCACTCCCTGGTCCAAAAGAGCGTTTTTCCCGTCAACCGCAAGACCTCCCGCTTTATTGAAAACATACGCAAAAGGAAACACTTCAAACAGTTTTCTCAGTTTACCCTTCGGCTTATCAGCCGTTGCGGGATATGCGAAAAGCCCCCCTCCTTTTAAAAGAATCTGATGTAAATCGGGAACCATCCCCCCGCTGTATCTGAGTCTGTACCCTTCTTTGAAAAAACTGTCAATCATTTCTTTATGATAAGGATACCAGTGTTTCTGGGTACCTCCGGGTCCTAAAATTTTCCCTTTTTCACCGAGTTTGAGCTCTTTTACATATTCAAACTCGTCTGTCCGCTCATTCAACCTGAAAAGTTCGACGGTATCCCTCGCCACAACCATTTCGACCCTCGGACCGTAAACAACATAAACGGCCGCAACTATATTGGCCCCGCTGTATCCGCCCTTGTAAATACCGAAAATACTTCCGACACTCAAATCAACGTCAATCAGACTGCTTCCGTCAAGGGGATCATACGCCACAAGATATTCCCCTTTCTCGTTTGCGGGCATGGCGTCTTCTTTTTCCTCACTTATTATTTCCGCTACACTCGGTGTTTTTAAAAGATACTTTTCCACTATTTCGTCACTTATAACGTCCAATTTTACCTGAATGTCGCCGCTTGCGTTTTGCGACTCCACCTTCCCCGTGTCTTTCGTTTTTATTGCGTCTTTTATTTCAACGGCTATTTTTTGAATAGAATTGATAATTTCCGTCATTTTAGCTCCTTTATATGTCTTCGGCGTTTTTCAACACCCATTCGATTATCTGGTCCGTATCGTTCAAATCCAAAATTTCTATGTTTTCCGGTATTTTGCTTCTGTCCACGCTTTCGTCCACCGCAACGGCTTTTATATACCTGAAATAGCTCTCATCGGCACTTCCTCTAAAAACTCCGAGTCTCGGAAGAGGGAGATATTTAAGGCCCTCCACGAGCAAAATGTCGAAATCGTTTATCATCTCGACTATTTCGTCAAGGGATTTCTGTCTGTGGGAAAAATAGGTCGTACGCGTAGGGGACGTTACCACCACTTCCGCGCCGGTCTGGTAAAACTTATAACTGTCTTTGCCTTCGGTATCGAATTTCGCCTTATCGGAAGGATCGTTTTTAACAATGGCGATTTTATACGAGCTTATTAGCCTCTTGGCCACTTTTTCAATCAGAGTGGTCTTTCCGGAATTGCTCGGCCCGGTAAATGCTACGGCTTTTCTCAAATCAGTCCTTTTTTTGCATAATTTTATCAAAAATTTTATTATAATTATTAAAAAGGCTTTAATATGCAGCCCGAAATTTTAAAAGCCCTTTTTATAACCTCCGTTTTGGGCCTTGTTATAGGGTTGGAAAGGAGCGTTTCCTTTTCACAGGAAAACGAAAAGGGGTTTGCCGGCAGCAGAACTTTTTTACTGATATCCCTTTTCGGCTATATTTCGGCATGGATTAATGAAAAAATCGATTTTTTCCTTTTAACGAGCTTTTTCATCATAGGACTCATCGTTACTACGGCATATTTTTTAAAGGTTTACCGTTATTCGAAACAAGGAACGACAACCCACATAGCCGCTATGATAACATTCTGCCTCGGCGTGCTGGTGTTTTACAAACTGACAGATTACGCCGTATTTATAGCCGTTATAACCGTACTTACCCTCAATCTGAAAACAAAACTGAAAAAAATAGAAAGCAGTCTTACCGCTAAAGAGATAAACGCGGGCGTTCTGCTTTTGGTTATGAGTTTTATTCTTCTGCCCATACTTCCGAACAGAATGATAGGGCCTTTCGGTCTGTTTAATCCTTACAAAACATGGCTTATGGCCATAATAATAGCCCTTCTTTCGTTTACAGGTTATCTGGGTATAAAATTTTTCGGGGAAAAAAAGGGGATTTTATTCACTGCGGCGGCAGGGGGGTTTATAAGCTCCACAGCCGTAACAGCTTCCCTTTCGGCCATGTACAAAAATACAAACAACTCCCTGCACACATACATATCGGCAATAGTGGCGGCAAATTCTTTGATGTTTGCAAGAGTTCTTATTGAAGCTTATATTACAAACCCGGATCTGCTGAAAATCTTGTTTTTTCCTTACACGGCAGCTTTTGTTTACGGACTCGGCTACTCGTACTATTTTTACAAAAAATCCTCCCAAAATTTAACCACTTCAATTAAAAAACTCGAAAAAAACCCCCTTGAACTGAACGAAGCGTTAAAATTCGCCTTTTTGTTCGCACTGATTTACGCACTGGTGGAATACGCAAATAAAAATTTCGGAAACACGGGAATGTATGTGGTATCCTTTATCTCAGGATTTACCGATGTGGACGCCATAACGCTCTCCCTCGGCGAACTGAGCAAAAAATCTCTGTCAATAACTTCCGCGGCTGCCGGCATAACAACCGCCTCATTAAGCAATACTTTAACAAAATTTCTAATAGTGCTCTTTTTTTCAAAACGGCTCGCTAAAAAAACTGCGGCTTTTTTTATTCCCGAAATATTAATTTTATCCGGTGTTTATTTAATAATATGTTTTACATAAACCGGATACGGATTTCTTTTTTGAACTCATTTTTGATAAAATTCAGCAAAAAAAGGACTTTTATGAACATAATCACCGGAAGAGTCTGGAAATTCGGAGACAACATCGACACTGATTTAATCATTCCGGCAAGATATTTAAACACGTCGGATCCCCACGAACTCGCAAAACACGTAATGGAAGACGCGGACCCGGAATTTCCGTCCAAAGTAAGACCGGGCGACATTATCGTGGCCGGTTACAATTTCGGAAGCGGTTCAAGCCGCGAACACGCGCCCATTGCGCTTAAAGCGGCGGGCGTAGCGGCCGTAATAGCCAAAAGCTTCGCAAGGATATTTTACAGAAACAGTTTTAATATGGGGCTTCCTATTTTCGAACTTCTTGAAAGCGACGAAATAAACGAGGGGGATTTGGTAAAAATAGATCTCGACAACGGAATAATCCACAACGTGGATACGGGAAAAGACTACAAATTCACACCTGTTCCCGAATTTATGCAAGAGCTCATAGCGGCTGGCGGACTTATTAATTTCGCCAAAGAAATGTTAAAGGAAAAAAGATGAAAAATTATAAAATCGCTATTATAAAAGGAGACGGCATAGGTCCTGAAATTGTCGAAGAAGCCATAAAAGTGCTTGATGCCGTCGCAAGCAGGGAAGGTTTTAACCTTGAATACAACGAATACCTTTTAGGAGGCGCCGCCGTAGACGTGTTCGACAATCCGTGTCCCGACGAAACCGTCAAAGGCAGCCTGAATTCCGACGCTATACTCTTCGGAGCCATAGGAGGACCGAAATGGGAAAGCCTTCCCAAAGAAAAAAGACCCGAATCGGGACTGCTTAAACTCAGAAAATCGTTAGGCCTTTTTGCCAACATAAGACCGGCCATAATTTTCGACGAACTCGTAAACGCCTCAAGCCTGAAACCCGAAGTCATCAAAGGGGTGGATCTGACGGTGGTAAGAGAACTCACAGGCGGTATTTATTTCGGGGAGCCGAGATACAAAGACGACAACAAAGCATACAATACAATGGTTTACAGCAGGGACGAAATCGCAAGAATTGCAAAAGTGGCTTTCGAAGAAGCGAGCAAAAGAAATAAAAAAGTAACTTCTGTGGATAAAGCAAACGTTTTGGAAGTCAGTGAGCTTTGGCGTGAGGTTGTGGAGGAAGTCGCTAAAAACTATCCTGAGGTAGAACTTGAACATATGTATGTGGATAATGCCGCCATGCAGCTCGTGCGGGATCCAAAACAGTTCGACGTTATTTTGACGGGGAATATTTTCGGTGATATTTTAAGCGACGAAGCGAGTATGATAGTAGGAAGTATCGGACTTCTTCCGAGTGCAAGCGTAGGAGGAAAAGTAGGGCTGTTCGAACCCATTCACGGAAGCGCGCCTGACATTGCCGGACAGGGAATCGCCAATCCCATAGCGACAATACTGAGCGCAGCGATGATGCTTGACTTTTTAAACGAAACCTCAGCGGCCGAAAGAATAAGAGAGGCGATTAAAAAGGTTCTTAAAGAAGGTTACAGAACAAAAGACTTAGCCGCTTTTGACGCTAAAGAAGTGGTGACAACAAGCGAAATGGGAAGTTTAATAGCAGACAATGCCGCTGACTAAGACCAAAATATACGCAAGAATACTTGAAGCGCAGGGGTTTAAACAAGAAGCCCTCGAAATTTATGAAGAACTCTTAAAACAAAGAGACGACAGGGAAATAAAAGAAGCCGTGGAAAGATTAAAAAAAAGAAAATTTTTTGAAGGCGTCAATGTTTTAAAACTGAAAGAATTCAACGAAATCAACCAGTTAAACAGATACGAATTTGAAAAATGGTTAAGCGGAATTTAAGGAAGGATATGGATTTAAAAGAGACCATATTAGAAACCCTTCAGGAGATAGAATCGGGGGCTCTAAACGAAGAGGATTCGACTGAAAACAGTAATAAATGCGACGAAGAATTTTTAAAACATATAAAAGAGAGAATATTGGTTCTTTTTGAGGGTCTTCAGTCCCCCAATACGGAAAACCTTGATGTAAAACTGGACGTTACGCTCAATTTTTTAGAATATCTGCTTGTAAAAATTGACGAAAAACTCAAAAAATAACTGAGAATTGAGAATGGAGAATGAAGAATTAATTTATCTTAAAAAATTTTTAGCTTCTTTTACTTCCCGTGTATATTTAGTCGGAGGGTGTGTTCGTGACGAAATATTAGGAATTAAATCAAAAGAATTCGATATAGAGGTATATGACGTAGATCCGGAAACATTCGATAGGCTTATGCAAAAACTCGGTGCTAAAGGTGTGGGTAAAAGCTTTTTCGTTTATAAATGGAAAAATTTCGACATCTCTCTTCCGAGGACGGAAACAAAAACATCAAAAGGACACAGAGGATTTAAAGTCGCACTTACACAGGATGAAAAGAGCGCTTCAAAAAGACGCGATTTTACAATGAACGCCCTTATGAAAAACATTTACACAAACGAAATTCTCGATTTCTGGGGAGGTATTGAAGATATAAAAAACCGTATTATCAGACACATCGACGACAAAACTTTCATCGAGGATCCTCTGCGTGTTTTAAGGGCGATGCAGTTTGCAAGCAGGTTGAAGTTTAAAGTCGATAAAAAAACTATTCAACTTTGTAAAACACTCGATTTAAACGAACTTTCAAAAGATAGAATATTTATGGAATTTGAAAAAATGTTTAAAAGCAAATATTTATATTACGGCTTTTATTATTTTATAATGTTAAAAATTGCAGAAAAACTTTTAAATATTACATTTAACAAAAAAGAGTTTTTCCGTCTGGCCAAAATTTACAAAACAAATCCGATTGAAGGTTATTTTTTATACCACTTAAGATACTGCAAAAACATCGCCGCGGAAAAAATTATAAACTCCCTAAACCTCCCTAATTATCTAAAACGGCAGATAAAAATAAAAAAACTGCCTCACAGGGTTACAAACAGGTTTCTTTACGCCCTTGCGCTTAAACACCCTTTAAAGACATTCAGCATATTAAACGGAAGGTGCTGCGAAAAGTGGATAAAATCGCAAAACCTGTGGGAGAAAAAATACAGACCGAGAAAAATAGATCCCGAAAATCCCAAAAAGTCGATTCTGACAGAAATCAAAAATTATGATAAAATCCTAATTAAAAAGAAGGGATAGTATGAAATATACTCTTTTGATTCAATGCGACGATAAAAAAGGGCTTGTATATAAAATTTCAAAAGTTCTTTATGAAAACGATTTTAACATCGAAACCCAGCAGGAATTCGTCGACAAAGAAAACGACAAATTCTTCTTCCGTGCTGTAATAGCCGGTGAAGTGGACAAAGAAAACCTAAAAAACGAAATATTAAAAGAAGTTCCCTGCGCAGATGTTAAAATTTTCAAAAAAAGAAAAAAAAGACTTTTCTTGCTTGCCACAAAAGAAGCCCATGCGCTCGGCGACATTTTAATCAAACAGTATTCGGGCGATTTGGAAGTGGAAATAATCGGAGTAATCGCCAACAGGGAAAATTTAAAAGACCTTGTGGAAAAATTCGACATCCCTTTTTATTATGTTCCGGCCGAAGGAAAAAGCAGGGTCGAACACGAAAACGAAATGCTTGAAATCATAAAACCCACAAACCCGGATTTTATAATACTTGCAAAATTTATGAGAATACTCACACCGAATTTCGTAGAAGAGTTCCCGAATAAAATAATCAATATTCACCATTCTTTCCTTCCCGCCTTCATCGGTGCAAACCCTTACAAACAGGCTTATGACAGAGGAGTCAAAATCATAGGCGCAACCGCACATTTCGTAAACAACAACCTTGACGACGGTCCCATTATCGAACAGGACGTAATCAGGGTTGATCACGAAATGAGCTGGGAAGAGATGAGGGTCCAGGGGCGGGATATTGAAAAAATAGTTCTGACAAGAGCAATCAAAAAAGCCATTGAAGACAGGATTTTCGTATATGCCAACAAAACGATAATTCTTTAAAAATAGTGAAAAATGAACAGTGAAAAATTAAACGAAGAGATAAAATACCGTATCATCAAAGACAGACTGAGGAATATATTTTTTAAAAAACCTAAGGCTGTGGCTAAAATACTCGAACATCTTATAAAAAGGTCAAAACGTGTTTAACATCGTTCTTTTTAACCCTCAAATTCCGCCGAATACGGGAAACATAGGAAGGCTTTGCGTAAACGCAGGGGCTAAGTTGCATATAGTCAAACCCATAGGGTTTGACATAAGCGAAAAAGCCGTGAAAAGGGCCGGGCTCGATTACTGGGACAAGCTTGACTTAAAAGTATGGGAAAACAGTGAAGAATTTTTCAGTTTTGCCGATATAAAGAGATGTTTTTTTGCAACGACAAAAACAAAAACGCCTTATTTTTCCGTAAATTTTAAAAAAGGCGATTTTATTATATTTGGAAGCGAAACAAAAGGCATAGACGAAAACATATTAAAAAAACATCCCGAAAGATGTATTACCATACCTATGACAAAAGAAGGCAGAAGCCTTAATCTGGCCGTAAGTGCGGGAATTATTCTGTATGAGGCCATAAGACAAAACTTTAAAGGCGTTCTATGAGAAGAAAAAAAAGAAAAAACGAAGATTTAAACAAATATCTTCTGGACGGAAAAGAGTTCAAAATTTTTATCTCCCTACAAAAAAAACTGAAACATTATCTTGAACTTTTAAACCATCTTTATGAAACGAAAAACATAAAATACACGATTATGTTTATAAAATCATCCGAAAAAAGCATTAAAGAAACACTTTCCAACATAAGAAAAACGGATATATTTTTAAAAGTTCCCTACACTCAAAACCATTACATATTACTTCTTCAAAACACGGAAAGCAAATCCGCCGTTGAATTCGGAAGCAGACTGACAAGCCTCATTAACAGAACCTTTATGCTGAACAAAAAAAACATTACACATAAAGTTGCCTTAATAGCTTTTGGAAAAAAACCTCCGGAACTTATCGAAGTGTGTTACGAAATCCTTTATATAATGAAACAGTTTAAGGAAAACAGCGGCAACGACTACTGGGTTGAAATAAAAAGGTTCTAAATGACGGTTGACAAATTCAAAAAGGAAGTGGAAACGCTCGATAAATTTTTTCAGATATACTGCAAGGAAAAACATAAAAACAGACTGAAAAGAGAATATTATATTAATTACAAAAACAGTGAAATAAAAATAGAACCCGAATTATGCGAGGAGTGTCATTCGCTTTTAGAATATGCCGTACAAAGACTAAAGGAATGTCCTCATGATCCCAAGCCGAGATGCAGAAACTGTGAAAATCCGTGTTATGAAAAAAACAAATACAAACAGATGGCGAAAATGATGAGATTTGCGGGAATGAGACTGGGGCTAACAAAAGCGGCGCAGAAAATAAAAAAAATTTTTAAAAAGAGTTAAAAAGTTTCAAATAACTCATAGCTTCCCAAAATATCGCTTCTTTGTTTTTTTCCGAATTTCTCATTTCAAGCTCTTTTTTCAAAAGATATTTCAAAAGTTCATAATAATCTTTTTCCTTAAATTTAATGGCCATTTCCACTCTTTGCTTGTTAATATGCTGAGGAAGTCTGTAACCGAGCAGACCTTCAAGGGAAGAGGAACCCGTTTTTTTAATATACAGATAATACATATACAGGTTTTTTACATATCTGATTAAAGCCGGTATTATCCTGCGGTAATCGTTTGTTTCTAAAAAAGAGTTTAACTGCTCATAAAAATCCCTGCCGCTTAAAATAAGATTGAAAAGTTCTTCAAAACTTTCCTCTTTATATTCGAAAACAAGGCGTTTAGCATCTTCTAAGGAAATCCGTTCTTTATACAAAGAAAGTTTTTCCATCTCTTTTTCCAAAAAAACGCTTTCCGTGCTTCTTGCAAGATAAAGTTTGGCCTCCCGGGAAATTTCAACACCGTATTTTTCGGCATAAACGTCAATAGTTTCGACAATTTCCCTCAGAGAAGGTTCAAAAAACCTTACAAAACTGCCTCCGAAAACATCCGGCTTTTTATTACCGTAATAAAAGAAAAAAAGATATCCGTTTCTTGCAAATTTCAACAGCTTATCGATATTTTGAGGTATTTTGTTGTGTCTGATTACCAATACGCTTTTCCCGCCGAACAGAGAAGATTCGCTCAAATGCAGTCTGGCCCTGTCGAAATCATACTCCTCGTAATACATTTTAAGTATGTTTTCATTTTTTAAAATTTCCGTTATTTTATCTTCATATGCCTTTAAATAGAAATTATTTCCGAAAAATACACAATAATTAGGAAGTTTTTTCAAGTTATCAAAATCTTTTTTATACATCGGCACCTTTTTTTGTAAAATTATACAATAAACAAAAAAAGGAGAGAAAATGAAAAAAATAATTGCCCTATCAATAATCACAAGCGCCGTTCTTTTTGGAAATGGTTATAAAATCCCCGAACAGTCATTAAGCGGTATGGCCCTGAGCGCCGCAAACGTAGCTAATGCAAGCGATGCGGACGCAAACTACTACAACCCTGCAAATATGGTTTTTAACGAAAACAAAAACAGTTTTGAATTTTTAATGACATATATAAAG
>NZ_JBMYAU010000005.1:0-15473 GCF_053994455.1 Nautilia sp.
TTTGCATATACATTAAAAGAAGCACCAAAAGACGCTGTAGTTGCTAGTCATAAATATTTAGTAAGAGGCGGATATATTAAACAGGTGGCTGCCGGAATATATGATTACGCGCCACTTGGGAAAATGGTGCTTGATAACATAAGAAACATTATAAAAGAAGAAATGGATAAAGCCGGAGCTCAGGAAGTAATGCTTAGCTTTGTTACACCTTATGAACTTTGGGAAGAGACAGGAAGGGCTAAAAAGTACGGGGATGAGTTACTTAGAATTGAAGATAGAAAAGGTCAAAAGTTTGTTTTATCTCCTACAAACGAAGAGAGCGTGGTAGATTTGGTAAGAGGCACAATTAAAAGCTATAAACAGCTTCCAGTAAATCTTTATCAAATAAACCTTAAATTCAGAGATGAGGCAAGACCAAGATTTGGGCTTCTTAGAGGACGTGAATTTATTATGAAAGACGCATACTCTTTTCATGCTACAAGAGAGGATTTAGACAGGGAATTTAATCTTATGCAAGAAACTTATGAAAATATTTTTAAAAAAATGGGGCTTGATTTCAGGGTTGTTGAGGCTGACAGCGGTGCTATTGGTGGAAGCGGAAGCCGTGAATTTATGGTGCTTGCAGATACGGGAGAAGATGATATTGTGGTATGCACGGAGTGTAATTACGCGGCAAATATTGAGGTTGCTACAAGAAAACATGAAAATAGAGTTAATCCGGTAAAAACGGAGATAATCGAAGAAGTTTATACACCTGATAAAAAATCTATTGAAGAGGTTTGTGAATTTTTAGGAATTGATTCGTATTTCAGTGTAAAAGCTGTAGTTAAAAAGGCAATATATGACGAGGGCAAAGAGGAGATCGTAGTATTTTTTATTAGAGGAACTGACAGCTTAGAAGAGACAAAAGCCAAAAATGCAATCGGAGCGCTTGAGCTTGTTGATGCAAGCGAGGAAGAACTCGAAGCGGCAGGGTTGGTTCCCGGATTTATCGGACCTTTTGGACTTCCAAGTAATGTAAAATATGTAATAGACGATGCTTTAAGAATGGCACAAGAGCTTGTATGCGGAGCTAATAAAAAAGATTATCATATAAAAGGAGCCGGGCTTCTTGATGCAAATCTGCTTGGAAACCTGACTGTTTACAGGGATATTGCGGCTGTGAAAGAAGGCGATAAGTGTCCAAAATGCGGAGCGCCTCTTAAAATAACAAAAGGTATTGAAGTAGGACATATATTTAAATTAGGAACTGTGTATTCAGAACCGATGAACGCAACGTTTTTAGATGAAAACGGAAAAGCGAAACCGTTTATTATGGGATGTTACGGAATAGGGGTTAGCAGACTGATTTCCGCTGCAATTGAGCAAAACCATGATGATAGGGGAATTATATGGCCAAAACAGATAGCGCCTTTTGTTGTGGATATAATTATCAGTGACGTTAAAAAAGAGGAGCAGTTAATTTTTGCGGAAGATTTGTATGAAAAACTTATGAGTGCCGGAGTTAAAACCATACTTGATGACAGAGCGGAGAGATTCGGTCCTAAAATTGCCGATTTTGAGCTTGTGGGATTCCCTGTGTGCGTAATTGTAGGTAAAAAGCTAAAAGATGGCAAAGTTGAAGTAAGAAACAGACGCACGGGTGAAAAGTTTGTGGTAGAAAAAGAAATGGCGCTTGAGAAGGTTATGGAAATTATAAACAAATGAAAAGTGAAAAGTTTAGGATAATTAATAGTGTTCATGATTATATAGACGATTTGATGGCTCTTTACAAAAACGAGTGGTGGACTGATAAAAGAAAAAAAGAAGATGTTATAAAAATGCTTCAAAACACCACTTTAGTTTTTGGTATAGTTAAAGATGATAAACTGGTAGCATTTTGCAGGGTTTTGAGCGATTTGGTTTACAAGGCTTTAATATTTGATGTAATTATTGATAAAAAGTATAGAGGAAAAGGTTTTAGTAAAATTTTATTAAGTGAAGTGTTTAATCATCCTAAATTAAGAAATGTTACAGGATTTGAGCTTTATTGTTTAGAAGAGATGAAAAGTTATTATGAAAAATTAGGTTTTAAAAAACTTGATCTGATATTAATGAAAAGGTGATTTATGGGAGTTATATATTTTTTAGTATATCTTTTTTTGGAAATACTTTTTTCTTATGAATTTGCGAAAGTGTTTACACCATTCGGGCTTTTTTTGGAAGTTTTGGTAACGGCGGTAGCCGGTATTACGATTATTAGAACCCTTAATTTTTCAATGGCTGAGAGTATGCAGCGTGTAATGAGAAGGGAAATCAGCGAAGAGGAGTTTATTTCAATAGGGCTTTTTAAGCTGATTGGTGCGATTTTACTTTTTATTCCGGGTGTATTCAGTGATACGGTGGGGCTTCTTTTGATGTTCGAGCCGTTTGCGAAATGGTTTGCTAAAAAGTTTTTAAAAAGAAACAACGTTTATCACGGAACTCATTATAACGACGATGCGGAAATTATTGACGTGGAGATAATTGAGGAAATCCCTGAGAAATAATTTCAAAGAGTTTAAAACTCCTTTTTTCTTTTTGTGTGTAGAAAATAAACACTCATTCATTAATTTTAATTATATTACATTTTAAATTCTGATTTAAATTAAATTCATTTTAAAATATAACTGATTAATTATTAAAGGAGTGAGAGTGGAAGCTATTGTCTTTTTATTTTTACTGGCTATTCTCGCGCTCAAAGTGTTTGCTTTAATAAACGTGGAAAATGTAAGAAAATCGTTTATTGTTGCAAGTGCTGCTGAAGTGCTGTATTTAGGAATAGCTTTTTTGGGTGTAGGTGCTTTAAGCGCTGCAATTTTACATATTGAATATCAGGTGGTTTTCAGGTTGCTTGCCTTTTTAATGTTGTATGAATTTTTTACATATAAAAACTGTATAAAGCTTGATTCTTTAAAAGGTGTAGGTTTTAGTAAATGGGGTGTGGTTTTCGGTTTTGCCGTTTTTGGGAGTTTGGGTGTTTCTTTAATAACATCTAAACAGTTGATTTTAAATTCATTTACAAGTTCCGGTATGTTTGAACTCGGATATATGATTGTTGCTATTAATATAATTCAGGCGGTTTATTTGATTACACTGTTTGAAAAAATTGTTTTCACAAAAGGCGGTGAATCTTTAAATAAAATAAAAAACATATTGCCTGTGGGAATATTTACCCTTGCCGGACTTGCAGTGTTTTTTTTACCGCAGGTTTATTTAATAATTCCTAAACTATTCAGTGACATTAGTACTTTTCATATAAGTTTCGGTTTTGATTATACGGGGATAAGAGGTGTTTTTGCTTTAATTTTTTCTTTTATTATTGTAATCGTATTTTTATATTCATTCGATTACATTAAAACGTATAAAAGCTTTTATTATACAGCTTTGGCGGTTTTGGGTATCGCACTGATTGAAGTCGCAATGAGCGACAGTTTTGAAAGTTTTTATCTTTTTTGGGAATTAATGACGATTTCTTCATATCTGCTTATTATGCATTCAAGAAGTGAAGCTTCAATAAGTGCCGCTAAACTTTATTTTATAATGTGTATAGCCGGTGCATATTTATTACAATTAGGATTTTCCGAATTTTATACCAATGGTATGTATAATTTCAGTGAAATAAAAAATATTTCACTTAATGTTTCTATATTATTAATGTTAGGGTTCGGTGTTAAAGCAGGTTTGGTACCGCTTCATAAATGGTTACCAGTCGCACACCCGGAGGCACCAAGCAGTATTTCGGCTCCTCTTTCAGGTATTTTAACGAAGGCGGGGGTTTTCGGTATTATTGTTTTAATATATTTCTTTAATGTTAATTCTTTAATTTTTTCTTATTTACTTATAGGAATAGGTCTTGCTACGCTGTTTTACGGTGAGATTAAAACTCTTTTTGAAAAAGATATAAAAAGGCTTTTTGCTTATTCGACTATAGGGCAGATAGGAGAAATAATTACAGTGCTCGGTCTGATGAGTACGGCGGCTTTAAGTAGTGCTCTTTATCATATTATCAACCATGCTGTTGTAAAAGATCTTTTATTCTTAAGTGCCGGTATTTTAATTTTAAGTGCAGGAAGCAGAAATCTTGATGATTTAAAAGGTATAGGTAAAAAGCTGCCTATTTTGGCGTTTCCTTTGGGAGTGGGTATTTTTGCGATAAGTGCATTTCCACCGTTTGGTAACTTCAATTCTAAATTTTTTATGATTTATTCTGCTATGGATACAAATAATTATCTGGTTGCATTCGGTCTTGTGATTGGAGCTGTTATCGGATTTATAGGTATGCTCAGGGTGTTTAAATTTATTTTCTTATATAACGGCGAAAGGGAATTTAAAAAAGTAACGGGATTAAAAATATGGGTGGTATATGCTCTTGCGTTAGTTTCGTTTTTACTTGGTGTTTTCCCAAATCAAGTGCTTAATTTTATAAATCAGGCTATAAATACAAGTTTACATACAAATGTCGTACTACCTGAGTTTGTATTGCATATACCGTTAAGTGTTGCTATTATGGTTATCGGTGCCGCAGTTGTGTTTTTCTTTGGAAAAACAAGCAAAAATGCGGGCATTCTCGCTGCATGCTTTTCATTTTTGGCACTCTTGGAAATATTGACTCATAAATTCAGTTTCGGTACGTTCTTTGCGGGATTGGTATTATTTATGGCAGTTCTTAATTTTATTTATGCAATTCAATATATGGATCATTCTCATAAACCCGGCAGATTTTTTGCTAACTTTATGATAATGATAATCGGTATTTTAGGTGTTGCACTGGCAAACAGTATTTATGATATGTTTTTCTTTTGGGAAATAATGGGCGGATGGGCACTTTATATTGCCCTTGTTCACGAAGAGGATTCTTTATCCGTAAGAGAAGCAAGTAAATATCTGATATATAATTTTGCGGGTGCCGGAATTTTAATGATCGGTTTGTCCATTATATTGAAATATGGAAATAATTGTCTTATTTTCAAATCTATACCTTTAACTGATGAGGTGATTTTTGCTATTGTTTTATTGACTCTCGGATTTTTAGCTAAAGCGGCACAATTACCTGTAAGAATTGATTATCAGATGCATCCTAAACCCGCACCAACACCAATCAGTGGGTATATTTCTTCGACAATGCTTAAAACGGGTCCTTTTATGCTTGTGAAAATGTTTTATTTCATAATTGCGGGAGCTGTAGCTATCAGGCTTGCTGCCATTGATGTAATCGGACATATAGCGGCTATAATAGGTGTTGTAACTATTTTAATGGGTGCTGCATTTGGTCTTCTTACAAATTCGATGAAAAGGCTTCTGATTTTCTTAACTGTTGCGGAAATAGGTTATATCGTAGCCGGTGTTTCGCTTCTTACTAACGACGGACTTGCCGGTGGTCTGTTACACCTGATAAATCATATGTTCTTTAAAGATTTGCTCTTTTTAAGTGCCGGTGCGATTTTTTATAAAACGGGAATTGACAATCTTGATGAAATCGGCGGTCTCGCAAGAAAAATGCCTATTACGTTTATAACATTCCTTGTTGCGGTATTTTCTACGGCGGGTGTGCCGCTATACAGCGGTTTCGTATCAAAATGGATGATTTATCACGCTCTTTTACAAAAAGGATATGTTTTCCTTGCAATTATGACGCTTCTCGGAAGTATTATGATTTTGCTTGTATTCGTTAAATTTTTACATTCCGCATATTTCGGTAAGGTTGAAAAAAGATTTATGAACGTAAGCAGAGTGGATTTATATATGGCGATTCCTATGGGAATATTGGCGGTGCTTAATATACTATTGGGACTCTTCCCGTCAATTATGTTAAAACCGATAAATATGGTTCTTGAAGGCTTCGGGTTCAACGGAATCACCTATACCTTTGCTTCGGTAACAATCGGAAATGATACACTTAATATGGCGGATTTGGCTATTTATTTGATTATCGCAATAATAATAGGGGGTGCGTTAATTATGTATTTCGGCAGAAAAGAGAGAAATACACATATATTCCTCTCCGGGGTTAGGGATCTTAGTGAAAGTGAAATTCATTTGCATTCTCAAAACTATTATGAGCCTTTGATAGTGCTTATTTCATCTATTATTAAAGTGACCAAAAGAATTTTTGGACTAAAAGGAGGCTACGTTGAGCGCTAATTTAATAAACTTTTTTATATTTCCGGGAGGATTTTTTGCCGTTTTTCTCGGTTTGATCTTGATAAGTATCGAAAGAATTCTTGTTGCGAGATTTCAGGGCAGGGTCGGTCCTGTTTTTTATCAAAACGTTATAGATATAGTAAAATTGTTTAATAAAGAAACTTTGATACCGAAAGATGCCAAAGATTTTGTATTTAAGTTCGCTCCGCTTTTCGGTTTTTCGGGTATGCTTGTTTTAGTTTATTTTTTACCTGTTCCGGGTGTATATGAAGGAATTAGAGGCGATTATGATTTGATTATTTTAATTTACTTTATGGCTCTTCCCGCAATTTCTCATATTTTAGGAGGGGGTGCCTCAAGTTCGCCGTATGCGGCAATTAGCGTGAGTAGAGAGCTTAAACTTATGCTCGTTTATGAATTTGTATTTATTGTTATAGGATTGACGCTTGCTGTTTATGTAGGAAACGGAAGTGGTGAATTTTCACTTAAAAAAATAATGGATTATCAACTTGAACACGGATATTTTCTTTTTGACTGGAAATTATGGCCGGCGTTTATTGCGTTTTTAATATTTGTTTTAGCTACTCTTGAAGTTCCTCCGTTTGAAGTTGCACATCACAATCATGCGGATATTATGGAAGGTTATCTTATTGAATACAGCGGAGCGCCTTTAGCTCTTTTTGAAATAACGGATGCGTTGAAAATTGTTGTTTTAAGTATAGTTTTTCAGATATTCTTTTTTCCGAGTATTATCGGACACGATATTGTAATTAATCTTCTTTGGTTTATCGTTAAAACTTTGTTTTTAGTTGCTTTTGTAGCGTTGGCACATGCATCGCTTGCTTCATTCAGAGCGGATCAGGAATTTAAATTTTTAATAAGAGTTCCGGTTGTTTTAGCTTTAATTTCATTGGTTTTAGTAATTCTTTCAATTAAAGGATTGATATGAGTATTATTACAAGAAGCCCGTTTTTATTCAGAATCAATACAGGCAGTTGCAACGGGTGTGACGTGGAACTGGCGACGACTGCCATGATACCGAGATATGATGTCGAAAGACTGGGATGCAGATATACTGGAAGTCCTAAACATGCGGATATTTTACTTGTAACGGGGCCTATTACGGCAAGAAGCAAGCCTTATTTACTTGAAGTTTTGGATGAACTTCCTAATCCGTTTGTTGTTGTTGCTGTGGGAACCTGCCCTACAAGCTGTGGAATTTTCAGGGATTCATACGCTATTGAAGGTCCTTTGGACAAATACGTAAAAGTTGATGTAAACGTTCCGGGATGTCCGCCGAGACCACAGGCGATAATCGACGGTGTGGCAAAAGCGCTTGAAATATGGAAACAAAAAATAAGGGATCAAAAATGAGCGGGTTTTTAAAAATTGCAATAAGGAATTTGTTAAAAGGGCCGACAACCGATCCGTATCCGTTCGGTCCTACGTTTATACCGGATAAATTAAGAGGAAAACTAAAAGTTGACGCCAAAGCGTGTACCGCTTGCGGGACATGTGAGGAAGTTTGCCCCTCTGGAGCTATACATATAACCAAAAATGAAAACGTTTACGTTCATACCACCTGGTACAATACCTGCTGTTTTTGCGGTAACTGTGAATTTTTCTGTCCTACTGGGGCAATAAAGCTGACAAACGATTTTCATACCGCAAACACCGAAGCTGAAAAATTCAAATTTATAACTGTAACGGCGATACCTGAAGTTAAATGCGAAAAGTGCGGAAAATATTTTATGGCTCCAAGCACTGAACTGCTAAAAAGGGCGTATCCCCATGTGAATAAATCAGTTGAAAAATTTATAAATATTTGTCCTGAGTGCAGACAAAAAGAAGCTTTTGAAAGGTTGCATAAATGAAAGAAACATTAAAAAGAAAAGTAAAAGCGGAAATTAAAGAAAGACTTGATCAGGGTAGTTATGATTTAAGGGAAGAAGTTGATGATAAAGGTAACATTCAGCTTTGGCTTAAACTTTATAACAGAAAAGATATTTTACACATAGCACAGCTTGTTAAAGATTTCGGAGGAAGATGTGTAATTATAAGTGCGTATAAAAAAGATGATCATCATGTTCTTGTATATCATCTTGACATAGACGGAATGCTTTTAAATGTGGAAGTGGAACTGTTTGACAATAAAGTCGATTCAATCACTCCGATACTTAATTCTGCAAACTGGACTGAAAGAGAGTTTAAAGAGATGTTCGGAATAGAACTTATCGGTCATCCGAATCCCGCAAGACTTTTCCTTGATGAAAGTATCGCAGAGGGGATACTCGGCGAATATATGCCACTATCTCAGGCAATGAACGGAGCGGCGACATGCTGTATGTGGGAAAAAATAGAAAGTGAAAGGCATAAAGATGAAAACTAAAATTCCTATAGGTCCGTTTCATATCGGACTTGAAGAACCGATTTATTTTAAAATAGACCTAAAAGGTGAAACGGTAGAATGCGTTGATATGATTAACGGATTTGTACACAGGGGTATCGAATATCTGGCAATGCAAAAAAACTTTTTTCAAAACCTGATTTTGACGGAGAGGGTTTGTTCTCTGTGTTCTAACAACCATCCTTTTACGTACGTAATGGCCGTGGAAAAAATAGCGGGTATTGAAGTCAGTAAAAGGGCCAATTATTTAAGGGTTGTGGCTGATGAAGTAAAAAGAATAGCTTCTCATATGTTTAATATTTCTATGTTGGCTCATCTTGTCGGGCATCATTCTTTAATGACCCAGACAATGGAAGCAAGAGAAATCATGCAGGATATTAAAGAGACAATTTGGGGTAACAGAATGGATATGAGCGCCAACACTCTAAGCGGTGTGAAGTATGATCTTGACGAGGGACAGATTGAATATATTTTAAAAAGACTCAAGGAACTCGAACCCCAGGTTGATGAACTTATAGATATCTATTTTAATAATAAAATAGTAAAAGCAAGAACAGTAGGAGTCGGTGTTTTGCCTAAAGAGGACGCATTAAGACTTGGTGTAACAGGTCCTACCGCAAGAGGAAGTGGTGTTAATAACGACGTAAGGGATAAAGCTCCTTATGCGGCTTATGACGAACTTAAACCGAATGTCTGCTTAGAAAAAGACGGAGATGTTTATTCAAGAATGAAAGTCAGATGGAGGGAAGTTAAGGATTCCATAAGACTTGTCCGTGAAGCAATTACAAACCTCCCTGAAGGTCCGGTTGTAACACAAAAAAGACCTCATATTCCGGCGGGTGAAGCTGTAACGAGAAGCGAGGCTCCAAGAGGAGAGCTTATTTATTATCTAAAAACAAACGGTGCCCAAAAACCCGAAAGAATGAGATGGAGGGTTCCTACATATATGAACTGGGAAGCGTTAAGGGTTATGATTCCGGGTAATAAATTAACAGATGTGGCTGTGATTTTTAACAGTATCGATCCTTGTATTTCATGTACCGAAAGATAAATTGAAGTGTGATTTGTAAAAATGATAAGCAGAAAAGTTGTGAAGTTTTTAAGAAAATAAAAAAGGAGAGTAAATGGCTAATAAGTTTATATTTGCAGATGCAACCAAATGCATAGGGTGTCTGAACTGTGAGCTTGCGTGTGCGGCAAGCCATATGGGAGTAAGTCTTGACGAAGCATATGATATGGGACTTAAGGGAATTGACTTAATACACAGAAACACCGTAATAAAACATGCTAATCTTACTGCGCCTATGCAGTGTATGCAGTGTGAGGACGCTCCTTGTGTAAATGCGTGTCCTATCGATATTATTAAATACGAGAACAATTATGTAAAAATTTATGAAGACGACTGTATAGGATGCAGAAGCTGTGCGATGGTGTGTCCTTTTGGTGCAATCGTAATGGCGCCGAGCCAATCTACAAACGTTACGGGGCTTGTGGCTTTGAAATGTGATTTATGCGGTGGAGCCGAAGGCGAGCAGGCTTGTGTTAACGTATGTCCGACGGATGCGCTGAGACTGATAGATTACGCGGAATATAAAGCAAAAAAACAAAACGAGGCGTTTGAGAGACTGAATCAAGATGCATGAATTATCAATAGTTCAGTCAATGATGAAAATCGTTGAAAAAGCTTCTGAAGGCAAAGAAGTTACTAAACTTGTTGTGAAAATCGGCAAAATGAGCGGGATTGAGCCGCACTTTTTGAAAGAAAGTTTTGATTTTTTTAAAGAAGGTACCGTTTGTAAAAACGCAGAAATGGAAATTATAGAAGTTGATGTAAAAGTCAAATGTTTCGGGTGCGGGAATGAAAGCGAAATAAAAGGCTTTGATTTTCACTGTCCCGTATGTGGTAGCGAAAAAACGAAAATTATTGCCGGTGAAGAGATGCATATAGAATATATAGAAGTGAAGGAGTGACAATGAAAAAAGATTTTACAAGAATTCCTAAAAAAATTCAAAAAAAAAGAGAACCTCAGGAGAGAATTAAAGATTTTGAACCGATTTATTATGAATTTAACGAAGAAGAGGCAAAAGAACAGGCTAAGAGATGTATAACGTGTCCTATAGATGTGTTAAGAGGACTTGAAAGTGAATTTAGTTTCTGCAGAACTGGATGTCCTTTAGGAAATTATATTCCCCAGTGGATCAGGGAGGTTAGAAAAGGAAACCTTAAAAGAGCGTTTGAACTGAGTAATGAAATGTCACCGTTTCCTGAAGTAATGGGAAGAGTGTGCCCTCATGACAATCTGTGTCAGGGAGCTTGTACAATAACTAAAACAGAGCATGGTAGTGTGGCAATCGGCGCTATTGAAGTGTTTATTTCTGAAGAAGGGTTTAAACGGGGACTAAAACCTTACTACGGAGAAGATAAAAAAAGAAGAAAAAGAGTAGCCGTAATAGGAAGCGGTCCTGCTGGTATGAGCTGTGCGACATATCTTTTAAGAGGCGGTGCCAATGTTGAAATATTTGAAAAATCAGACAGACCCGGAGGGCTTTTGACGTACGGTATTCCTAATTTCAAACTTCATAAAGACGTAATATTCAGAAGATTTAAATGGATGGAAGAAGCGGGGCTTAAACTGCATCTGAATCATCCTATTTTAACGGAAGAGGATTTTGAAAAACTTGTTGACGATTTTGATGCCGTATTTATCGGTGTAGGTGCGCCAAGCGGCAGGGGTGCGAGAATGGAAAACGAAGACGCAAACGGCGTATATCATGTAATGGATATATTAACCCACGCACAAAAAAGAGTGTTTAAAGATTTTGACGAGTGTATTTTAAAAGACAAAAAAGTGGTTGTTTTAGGCGGCGGCGACAGTGCAATGGATGCGGTCAGAACTTCTATCAGAAGTGGTGCTAAAAAAGTTACGTGCGTTTACAGAAGGGATGAAGCCAATATGCCGGGAAGCAAAAAAGAAGTGATTAACGCAAAAGAAGAGGGTGTTAAATTTATGTTTTATACCGCTCCTAAAGCCGTAAAAGTTGATGAAAACAAAAACGTTGTGGGAATTGTGTGTCAAAAAACGGAACTCGGTGAGCCTGATAGTAGCGGCAGAAGAAGGGTTCAGGTGGTAGAAGGCAGTGATTTTGAAATTCCTTGTGATATAATTATATTAGCCCTTGGTTTCGATAACGTAAAATTCGCATGGTATGAGCATGCCGGAATCGAAACCGACAAATGGGGGTGTCCGAAAGTGAACGAAAGATACCAAACAACCAATCCGAAAGTGTATGCCGGAGGGGATGCCGTAAGAGGTGCGGATTTAGTCGTAACTGCGGCGAGAGACGGAAGAGATGCGGCATATGCGATTTTAGAAGATTTGGGATTAAAGGATTAAAATGACTGCTGTTTATAAAAGTGATGTTGTTATTGTAGGCGCCGGGCTTGCGGGTCTGGCGGCTGCAAGGGAGCTTGTAAAAGCCGGAAAAAGCGTGACGGTTTTAACGAAACTCCATCCTCTGCGCTCCCACTCGGGTGCGGCGCAGGGAGGTATAAACGCCGCACTTGCGGATGACGACGATGTGGAGCTTCATAAATTCGATACCGTTAAAGGTAGCGATTATCTTGCAGATCAGGACGCGGTTGAGCTTATGTGCGAAAAGGCACCCGAGACGATCAGATGGATTGAAAGAATGGGCGCTGTGTTCAGCCGTAGGGAAGACGGCAGAATCGCTCAAAGGCCGTTCGGGGGGCAAAGCAGGCCTAGAGCATGTTTTGCAAAAGACAGAACCGGTCTTACCCTTCTTCAGACCATGTATGAACAGTGTGTCAGGGAAAACGTATTAATGCTTGATGAGTGGTATGTCGCCGATGTACTGTATGAAGACGGCAAAGCGTACGGAGTCGTTGCTTATAATCTCAGGGATCTCACTCCCGCAATATTCAATGCAAAAGCCGTAATGTTCGCCACAGGCGGATACGCGAGAGCATTTAAGGTAAATTCAAACGCTCATGCAAATACCGGAGACGGTCTTTCTATCTTAGCCAGACGCGGAATTCCTCTTGAAGATATGGAATTTGTACAGTTCCACCCGACGGGACTTGCCGGAAGCGGAATTTTGATGAGTGAAGCCGCAAGGGGTGAGGGCGGAAGGCTGTTTAACTCCGAGGGCGAGCGTTTTATGGAAAAATACGCGCCTGAAAAAATGGAATTAGCACCGAGGGATGTTGTAAGCCGGGCGATTATGAAAGAGATAATCGAAGGAAGAGGCGCAAAAGAAGATCCGTTTGCGGTATATCTTGATCTGACACATTTAGGGGAGAAAAAAATTAATGAAAGACTGCCTGAACTTCGTGACTTGGCACTCACTTTCCTCGGACGTGACATGGTAAAAGAGCCTATTTTAATCTCGGCCACCGCGCATTATTCAATGGGTGGTATTCCTGTGGATATCAACGGGCATGTGAAAAAATCCCCTACAGAACTTACCGAAGGGCTGTATGCCGCGGGTGAGTGTGCGTGTGTGAGCGTGCACGGGGCAAACAGACTCGGGGCGAACTCGCTTCTTGAAGCGCTCTTTTACGGAAGATGGACGGGGCAGTCTATTCTAAAAGATCTTGACGGTATCGAACTGAGGGAAGCAAACGCAAAAGAAGCCGAGAGAATGTTAAATGAAGTTAAGGGGCTTTTAAATTCGAACGGTAATGAAAAAGTTTCTCAAATCAGAAGCGAACTTCAGGAAACCATGAGCACAAAAGTCGGGGTTTTCAGAGAAGAATCCACTATGTTTGAAGCGAAAGAAAAATTAAAAGAACTTCGCAAAAGATACAAAAACATAAAACTTGACGACAAAGGCAAACTTTACAACACCGACCTTCAAGAAGCTATTGAACTCGGTCATATGCTCGATTACGCTCTGTTTATCGTTGAAGGTGCGATTAACAGAAAAGAATCGAGAGGGGCGCATTACAGGGAGGATTATCCGAAAAGGGACGATGAAAATTTCTTGAAACATACTTTCGGTTATCTAAAAGAAGATGAAATAGAAATAGAGTACGGTGAGGTTAAAATTACAAAATTTGAACCTCAAGAGCGTAAATACTAAAATGGAAAATTTTTCAATGGAAAATGGAAAATTAAAAGGATAAATGATGGAAGTGACGTTTAAAGTATACAGATTTAACCCGGAAGTAGATGAAAAACCACATTTCAAAAAATATACCCTTGATATGAAGGATGATGCGGTTATACTTGATGCGCTTAACAGAATCAAATGGGAGATTGACGGAAGCCTCAGTTACAGAAGAAGCTGCAGGCACGGAATCTGCGGAAGCTGTGCCGTTAAACTCAACGGCAAAAACGTGCTTGCGTGTAAAACCCCTGTAAAAGAAGCCGTTGAAATGTTCGGAACCACTCTTGTAATCGAGCCTCTGAGTAAAAACAAAGACAAAGTTATAAAAGACCTTGTTAACGACAAAAAAGATTTCTGGGATAAAAACGCAAAAGTCAAACCGTACCTTATTGCGGAAATTGACGAACATCCTGAAAGTGAAAACCTTGTAAAACCGGAACTTGTGGAAATGATTGAAGAGGCGGATTACTGTATAGCGTGCGGGTGCTGTTATTATGCTTGCGAGAGCGTAAGGGCGAATAAAGATTTCTTAGGGCCTCAGGCGCTTGCCAAAACATACAGGTTTACGGCCGATGTAAGGGATAAGGCTAAAAATGACAGGCTTTCTTTTGTGGACAAACTCGGAATCGGTATATGGGACTGTGTGAAATGCCAGGCGTGTATAGAGGTTTGTCCTAAAGGCGTTGATCCGTTTACTAAAATTACGCATCTTCACAATCAGGTATTCGAAGAAGGAGTTGCAAAAAGAAACGTTGCAACCAAACACGCCGAAGGTTTTGTTCATTCCATTAAAAAACACGGTATCCTTGATGAGGGAATGTTGGTACTTTACAGCGAGGGTGTGAATGTTGTCCGTCATATGCCTGAAGCCGTGGCGATGTTTATGAAAGGTAAAATCAAACTCCCTTGGCAGATGCCTAAAAGCGAAGGGCTTGAAGAGATTCAAAAACTTATCGAAATATCTCAAACACACGAGTTAAAGGACTGATATGAAATATGCGTTATATACAGGATGTACGGCGAAAGAATCAACGCCCGAGCTTCTTAAATCGACCCTTGCCGTGGCGAAAGAGCTCGGAATTGAAATTGAAATATTAAATGAGGCAAGCTGCTGCGGGGCAAGCCATCTTCAGGATTTTGACGAATTTTTATCGCTTGTATTGAATGCAAGAAACATCTGTCTTGCCGAAAAAAGAAGACTTAAACTCGTAACGCTATGTAATACGTGCCAGCTTATGCTTGAAAACACCAAGCAGAAACTCGACGGCGATGAAGAACTTAAAGCCAAAGTAAACGAAAAGCTTGCCGAAGTCGGATATAAGTACACGGGCAGTTCGAAAGTTCAGCACTTTTTGTATGCCATTCTTGAAGACATAGGGCTTGAAGAAATTTCAAAACACGTAAAAAAACCCCTCAATTCAAAAATCGCACCGTTTTACGGCTGCCATATTATAAGACCTTCAAAAACACACGACGGGGCGAATCTCAACGAAAACCCTTATAAGCCGAATGCCATTGAGAGCTTGATTAAAGTGTTGATGGGTGAATCTGTGGAATATGAAAGCAAAACGAAATGCTGCGGTTTTCATGTCGACTTGCAAAATACGCCTGTGAGTGAAAAACTCACAGCCAACGCTTTAATAGACGCAGGCGAACACGGGGCCGAAATGATGGTTACACCTTGTCCTCTCTGTCATTTAAACCTTGACGTTAAACAAAAAGCGGCCGCAAAGCATGCAAATAAAGAATTCAATATGCCGGTGCTGCATCTGCC
>NZ_JBMYAU010000006.1:0-6538 GCF_053994455.1 Nautilia sp.
CTTTTATCCTGCTCGCAAAAAACGCTTTTCTACATGCTACAACAATTGGTTGCGTTTTATCATCTGGTAAAATATCCACATATTCTGCAAATTCCGGATACGGAGTATAATATGCATTCGCAATTCCGGCTTCCTCAGCATTTTGAGGATCAACCAAATGAGGAAGTGTCACATCAAGTAATATCGCTCCTACTTCTTTTAACAATTCCCTTGCTTTATGAATATCAACATTTGAAAGATTTTCTTTTTTTTTATTTAATGCCAGACTTTCTTTAAATCTTCCCATTATTTCATTTTCAAACTGTGTTAGTTTTGCCATTTGCAACTCCTTTTTTATATATTACAACTCATATTCTTTAAAAAATCAAGATAAATTTTTTTTAGCTTCGTTTAATAACTCTTTTACTTCCGAATCACTTAACTGATGAAAGTCTTCATACCATCTTCCCACACTCATAAACATTTCAGGCGTTTTTAAAATCTCCAAATGGTGTGATACGCTTTTTAACATATTTAAAACACTTTCGTCTTTCGGAGCCACCGGAACGGCAATGATAATACTTCTTGGTAGATCTCTGGCAATGCTCTGTGCCGCAAGATACATACTAGCCCCTGTCGCTATCCCGTCATCTACCAGAATAACATCCTTACCTTCAAGGGGAACGGGTTCATATTTATATTTATCCCTAAGTCTTGCCATTTCCTGAATTTTTTCTATTCCTTTTTCCTGAAGATAATTTTCATCCACACCAAGTCTTTGAATCATTTCCTGATTTAAAAAAACAATTCCGTTTTCACTCACACTTCCTATTGCAAGTTCTTCGTTTCCGGGTGCCGGAATTTTTTTAACAAAAAGCAGATCAAGGGGCGCATTTAATTCTTTTGCAATTTCAAGACCGACAGGAATTCCACCGCGAGGCAATACCACCACCACAGGATCTACAATTTTTCCTTCGTCTTTTAACTTTTTAAGTCTTTTAGCAAGCAGTTTCCCTGCTTCTTGTCTATTTTCATACATTTTTGTCCTTTTTTTATTTATATTATATCAAAATGGCTTAATTTTTTGATATAATTACAAATTATATTATGTCATAAGTAGAACTTAAGGAGAGGAAAATGAAAGATTTCATATTAAAAATGACGGCTTCAAAATGGAATTATTATTTAAGTCTAGCAACTGATTTTTTAACTGCCGTAGTATTTTTAGGGCTAAGTATATACTACTCTACAGATATATGGGCAAGCATTGCTTTATTCGTAGTAGGTGTTATATTTTTCACTTTTTTAGAATATGCGGTTCATGCATGGTTGTTTCATAAAAATCACCCTTTAAAAGTATTTATTGAAGGACATGCACATCATCATCAAAACCCTTTCAGTTACGATGCTATGCCGTTTTTTATGAGTGCTGTAATTGCTTCTTTTTTTGCATGGTTGTTTCACTTTTTTATGCCAAGCAGTGATGCGTTCGCAATTGTAGGGGGTATGGCACTTGGGTATTTCAATTACGGAATTATGCATCATATTATGCACAGACGCGAATTTTCAAGTAATTACTGGAGATATATGCAAGAGTTTCATTTTGTCCATCATAAAAAACCTCTTTTAAATCACGGAATAACCACAGATATCTGGGATAGAGTTTTTGGAACTTATTACCAATGGACGGAAGAAGACCTTAAAGGTATAGAAAAACTTAAAAAAGTAAAGAAAAAATCTTCTTAAGTTCTTTTTCATAATCAATTTTCCCCTCTTCAATTTCATCCATTATCTTTTCAAGTTCAGCTGTAAATTTTTCAGATACAAACTCTTTATAACCGCTTTGAAATATCTCTTTTATTACTCTAAATCCAAGTTTTGTGGCAAAAACATATCCATTTTTATCGGTAATATATTTTCTCTCAAGCAGTTTTTCTATAGTTATTGCGTAAGTTGAGGGCCTTCCTATTTCTTTTTGTCGCATTTCTTCAATAATTTCGGCATATGTATAAGGTGTAAATTTTGATTTTTTAAATATTTTTTTGGTTACGGCTTTTTCACCTTCTTTTATATTATAAACCTTAACAGGATAAATAAGATTAAAGCCGTTTTCTATAATTTCCGTAATATATTCCGCCTCTTTTGATAATACGGAAAATTTTTCTACCAAAACAACAGCCTCTTTCATAAATGAAGCTATAAATTTTCTAAAAATCAAGTCATAAAGCCGAAAATGTCCGTTTGTTAAATTTATTCCCTTTTCAAGAACAAATGATTTTAAATCATCGCTGTCCATTGAAGTCGTAGATCTTATAGCTTCATGAGCACCGGTGCTTTTAAAATTTCTGTTTTTATAATACTCTTTTGAAAATTTTTCCAAAATATAAGATTTTGCTATTTTTTTACCAACATCGGAAATTCTGTATGAATCGGTCCTGTGATATGTAATAAACCCCCGTTCGAAAAGATCCTGTGCAAGCTGCATGGTAACCTGAGGCGAAAACCCGTATTTTTCATAAGCGGCTTTTAAAAGATCCGGGGTGTTGAAAGGTTTTTCGAAAAGCGCCTCTTTTTTTGAAGATATTTTTTTAACAATTATTTTTTCCCCAATAGATGAAAAAAACTTATCCGCCCTGTTTTTATCTTCAAAATCAAAATCAATGTTTATATTATCAAACGATATTCTTATCACATAAACTTTCTCTTCTAATTTGGAAGTTCTCTCACAAATCCATTTCAATACCGGCGTTTGAACCCTCCCCGCCGAAAGATGGGGAGAGTGAAGTATGTTTTGTAAATAAGAGGATATTTTAAATCCCACCCATCTGTCCGTTATTCTTCTTAAAAGCTGTGCTTTTACAAGATTCAAATCGGTTAATCTCGGATTTTCAATTGATTTTTCAAATGCATATTTGGTAATTTCGTGAAATTCTATACGTTTAATGTTTTTATTATAGGGTTTGTTGTTTAAAATTAAATCAAAAGCTATTTTTTCCCCTTCCCTGTCAGGATCGGTGGCAACATATACTTCTTCTACTTCATTCGCGTTTAAATTTAAAGATTTAAGAATTTTATCTTTGTTTTCAATTATTTTAAAAATAGGTATCAAATCCCTAACACCCCAGAAACCTTCATCTTTTACCAGATCAAAATCATGCCCCACACTCGCACATACGACCAAAACCCTGTTTTCAAGCAGAACTTCATAAACCGTTACCCCGTCAATTATCCTTTTTGACGGATTTCCGAAAAACGAACTTATCGTTTTTGCTTTTGTTGGTGATTCCACTATTACAAAAGTGGTTTTAAATTTCGTTTTGTATTCTGTTTTTCTTGATTCGTCTATTTCGTATAAAATTTTATTAATATTAGTTTCGTTTATATTTTTAAGTTCAATTCCGCCAAAGAGTTTAAGTTTTTTGCTAAGTGAATAAAAAGCTTTTTGGCTGTCAACCAATACAAGGCTCAGCCCCTTGGTCAAATGCCCTTTATAAAACCTGCTGCTCCGTCCGCTTGCCTGAATATAACCCGTAACATCTGCAATTATAAACTTTTCCCCGTCAAAACTTATCTCTTTTGATTTTTTAATCAGTTCGGAATAGTCATCTATAATTTTTCTGAATTTTTCTAATATGCCGTTTATTTTAACCTCGGTTTTTTCATTTATAAACGGAACATAAAGATACCCTTTTAAAAATTTCAAATCTTTTTGTATTTCGTTTATATTTAATGTTTCGCTGTTTTTCACCAGATACGGCAATAGTGACAGCATCAGAAAATAAAACATTCTAAAATTTTCTTCTTTGAGGTTGAATTCGAGTTTCGGAACACCTACAAACAGGGTGTACCTTATATATTCCGGAAGTTCTATTCCCCTTGCCAGCGGATTTTTATAACTTGCAAATCCAACAAAAAAACACTCGCCCCTTTTAAACTCCTCTATATGATCACCAAACTCTTCATAAGAATATGCGTTAATTCCTTTAGATTTCAAATAATTAACGTAATCATAAAGAGTTTCTTTTGTTTCATTTCCGGGTAAAAACAGAAGTCCGCCGCTTCCGAGTATTCTTATCCATTTTACAGATTTTTCCCATGAATATTCATTATCATACAAATCTTCTATATTTCTAAGATTAAAACCCGGGCGACTTACTTCAAAACCTAAAAGGTATTTAAAAAGCAAAACTCTTTTTGATTTCGGGTTTGCCGTGGCGGATGATACGATTAAATTGCCTTTTTTTGAGATTGGTTTTATTTGAGAATATTTTTTGTTTTTAATAAGTTCATATGTTTTTTCTATCGTGTCTTCATCAAAACCCAATAACATTAAAACATCATTTATTTTTTTACCGCTTTTTAAAATAGAATCGACATCGTCAACAAACACAAGATTAAACGTTTTATTAATCAGGTTTTTATTTTTGTATAAAAACTGGGTGGTGGTTATCAAAATATTGTAACTGCCGGATTTAATTGACTCTTTTTCATTTTTTTTGCCCGTGTAAGCCGTAAAATCAATCCCCCACTCTTTAAATTTTTCACACGCCTGATTTACGAGAAGTTTTGTAGGGAAAATTATATAGGAACTGTTTACAAAAGCGCAGAGTAAAAGTCCGAAAATCGTTTTTCCAATCCCCGTAGGTGCCAAAAGGGCAAAAGAACTGTCCAAAAAAAAGCGTTTAGCCCACATTTTTTGAATTGAATTCAATTCATAACCGGTTTTGTTTTTAAAAAATTTATTAAATTCACCAAGTTTTTTTTCAGCAAGGCAGTACTTTTCATAATTTAATAAATTTTCGCAGTTTTGCATATTCCAAAGTCTGTTTTGTGTTTTAAGGCATTCATCACAAAACATTCCTTTATCGAGATTTAATGAAGAAATATCACCGCCGCATCTCGGACACCGGTTTTTGTAAATAATTTCAAGCATTTTATGCCTTTTTTTATCTGATAATAACATATTTGTGTTATAATTGAACCTTACTGAAAAAGGAAAGTAATGACACGTATCATAAAGCTTTTCAAACTGCCTTTAAGCAAATTTTCCATATTCAGAAATTTTTTAATCGCATCGTTTATAACCGGAAGCATCAGCGGAATTTTTGTCGTTATTTACGACCTTTTGACTAAATTTATTTCAAAACTTCTGTTTTTCGGCGATCCCTCACAATCAATACACAAACTTCCGTTATGGTATGTCTTTTTTATACCTATTGTTTCAATAATAATAATAAATTTAATTATAGCGTACGACAAAAGCGTCAAAGAATACGGTGTAAGCGAAATTACGGAAATAGTTTCGGAAAACAGGGAAATGATAACCTTAAAAAACCTGTTTTTAAAAATCATAGCCTCTGCCCTTTCCATCGGAAGCGGTTTTGCAGTCGGAAACGAAGGTCCCTCAGCCGCTATAGGCGCAATGATTGCGTCTAAAATACATAAACTGATGAAACTTCCGGCAAATCTTATAAAACCCCTTATAAGCGTGGGGGCAAGCAGCGGAATTTCGGCTATATTCGTCTCTCCCATTACGGGAATAGCCTTTGCTATTGAAAGCATAGCTTACAATTTCGTAAAAAGCTATATTTCTTTTATAATTATCGGAAGCCTCAGCGCATTTACCATATCCGTTCAGTATCTGAATTCTTTTCATTTTATTTATTCCGCAGGAAGGGAAATCGATTTCAGATATGTATATCTCACAGCACTTTTTATACCTTTTTTAACTTTTTTCATTTACTTTTATCTTATTTTACAGGACAAAATTCTTTATGTTTTAAACTTAAAACTATTCAATAAATTCGGATTTTTAAAAAACCTGATCTTTGCGGTTGTAGGAGGAAGTGTAATCGCGAGTATACTTGTTTTATCGCCGTACGGCGGGTTTACCGGACACAACATAATCACATTGCTGATAAACGAAGAAAAAATGCTCCCGGTACTGTTTATAATAGAACTGCTCTTTTTGAGAATTATTGCAACCTCTTTTTCAATATATTCAAACGCGATAGGCGGTATGTTCGTACCTCTTATGAGTATAGGCGCACTGGTCGGATACGGGTTCGGCATTATAGTTTACCAGCTTCATATAGGAACCGAACCGTTTTATTTTGCGGCTATCGGCGCAGCCGTTTTTATGGGTGTGCTTATGAAACTGCCTTTTACTTCTATCGTTCTGGCGCTCGAAATTACAAACGACTACAACGTCGTGGTTTCCACCGGTTTTAGCGTTGCAATCATCACATACCTTACAAGGCTTAATTTTAACATTAAAAAATTCAATACAATCAACATAAATTTTTCAGATTTAAAGATTCATTGACCGCAGTCAATGCATTAAATTCTTCAAAAGACTAAAATACTCCTGTAACAAAAATTTTAAGGAGTACAAATGTTCGGATTATTCGGAAAAAAAGAAGAAGAACAAAAAAATAACGCATGTGATTTAAAATTCCTATGCTGGCAGTGTGAGATGAGCGCACCCGGCGGATGTGGAAGCCATGGGGAAAGCAAAGGTGTCTGTGGTAAAACATCTACAAAATCAAGACTTCAGGAT
>NZ_JBMYAU010000007.1:0-3971 GCF_053994455.1 Nautilia sp.
AAAGGATAAAGATGGAATTGAAAATTAGTGTAAATGATATTAAATCGGAAATTTTTTTTGAGTTTTTAGAACTTTTTAAAAAAGACGGAATACTCAAAGAATATAAAGTATTACATAACGATTATGAAAAAGAAATATTAAACGATATAAAAAACCTTCATAAAACATTAGAGGATGTAAAAAACTCTAAAGGAGTAAAAACGGATAAATTTATAGAATTAGAACTATGAAACTGCAAATAATCGAACAATCACTGTATATAAAAGCGATAAAAAAACTTTCAAAAAAATATAAACATATAAATGAAGATGTTTATAATTTTTTAAATTCAGTTACTACAAAAGATGATTTAGGTATTGAATTAAAATCCAACATATATAAAGCCAGAATAAAAAACAGTGATAAAAATAAAGGTAAAAGCGGAGGGTATAGACTTATTACTTATTTAAAAATAACTAAAAAAGAATTACATCTGTTATATATTTATGACAAAAGCCAAATCACAAATTTAACTGAAAAAGAAATTGACGAATTAATAATATCTCAATTATAAATTTGGAGTAATTATGGAAAACTATAATACAGAAAACGAAAAATTAAAAGCCGAACTGAAAATATTTAAAATAAAAGCCGTAAAAGAAAAGGTGGCGCTCTTTGGCGTAATACTTCTTATACTCGCAGAGCTTGTAGCGCTCGGGGTATTCCTAAAAAACACGCTGAATACCGGCGCCCCCGTTACAAAGCCTTATGTGGCGGTTATAAATATCAACAAAACGATTACGGTGGATTACATTAACAAACTGATAAATAAAATGGATAAATTAAAAAAAGACAAAAACTGCAAAGAGTTTCTGCTTGTGTTCAATACACCCGGAGGCAGTCCGAGTGCAAGCGACGAATTTAACTCATATCTGAAATTTCTGAACAAAAGCAAAAAAGTAAACGTGTACGTAGAAAGCATGGCCGCAAGCGGAGGATACTACATCATAAGCGCAATAAAGCCGATTGTAGCGAATAAAAACGCCGTAGTCGGAAGCATAGGCGTAATAATGCCTCATTACGTAATAGGAAAACTTGCAAAAAAAATCGGCGTGGAAGAAGACGACATTACGGTGGGAAAATACAAAAAACCGGTTTCACTGTTTAAAAAAGTTTCGCCCGAAGAAAAAAAATACATAATGGACAACTTACTGCTGCCGACATACGAAAACTTCTTAAAAACGGTAGCGGAAGACAGAAACATATCGGTTGACAAATTAAAAAAATACGCCGACGGAAAAATATTTATAGCCACAAAAGCAAAAGGAATACTCGTAGATAAAATCGCATCCCTCACGGAATTTAAAAACAAAATCAAAAAAAGGCTCGGAAAGGTTGAATTTGTAAACATACCCCTTGAAAAGAAAAAATTCCCTTACATAAACATAAAACTAAATTCGGATCTCGGAGAACTGTTAAAAGGATATTTACACCGATGAAATCTCTTTTCGGATACGGAATAACTGCAAAAGCCTTGGCAAAAAACGGCGGATGGCATATATTCGACGACAAATTTAAAGAAATCTCTTTTGACAAATACGGCAACAAACTTCTGCCCTCACACGAATTCAATCCCGAAAAATCAACGCTTGAAATCACATCTCCCGGAATCCCCCCTTCACATCCCCTTATTAAAAAAGCGAAAAACCTGATAAGCGAATTCGACTATTTTTACGAAAACTCTCCGTTTCAGATATGGATTACTGGAACCAACGGCAAAACAACAACAGCACAGATGACTTACCACCTGCTAAAAGAACACGGGGCGGACATAGGCGGAAATATAGGCATTCCGCTTACCGATATGAAAAAAGACGCCAATTTCTGGGTTGTTGAAGCGAGCAGTTTTCAGCTATATTACACCGGATATGCAAAACCGGACATTTTTATAATCCTTCCGCTGAAAGAAGATCACATATCATGGCACGGCGGTTTCGAAGAATATGTAAAAGCAAAACTCTCCCCCCTTAAAAGAATGACCGAAAGAGATGTCGTAATAATGCCGAAAAACCTGGATACAGATACAAAAGCCTTTAAAATTACATACGAAAAAGAAAAAGACCTTATTGAATATTTCAATTTCGAACATCATTTCTTTAATGCTCCGTTTTTGCTCGACGAACTTTTAGCAAAAGCCGTTTACAAAATACTTTTTTTAAAAGAAAAGGCTTTGGAAAACTTTAATATCGACCCCCATAAACTCGAAGAGTTTAAAGACTCCGAAGGAAGACTGTGGGTTGACGATTCGAAAGCGACAAACGTAGACGCGGCTTTAAACGCCCTTTTAAGATATAAAAACAGAAAAATTTATATGATTATCGGCGGAGAGAGCAAAGGCCAGGACTTCACTCCCTTGTTTAAATATATGGAAAACCTCGACATTACCCTGTTTATTATAGGAGAAAAAACGGAAAATTTCGAACGTCTCGCAAAAAAACACAAAATCGCCCACGAAACTCCCAAAACACTAAACAATGCGGTCGATTCAATAAAAAAAAGACATTCGGCCGGTTCCGTGGCACTTTTAAGCCCTGCGTGCGCAAGTTTCGACCAGTTCTGCGGATACAAACAAAGAGGGGAAGTTTTTAAAAAACTGGTTTTAAAAGAAAACTAACCGGTTAAGCGCACTTTTTTAATCACACAGCGGATTGAAAAACTTAAGCATACTTTAAGATTCGTTTAGTATAATTTCACTCCCTGCCCAGGTAGCTCAGTCGGTAGAGCAAGGGACTGAAAATCCCTGTGTCGGCGGTTCGATTCCGTCCTTGGGCACCATTCAAGCTTTTCCATATGGTGTCTGTCACTTTTAATACAGTTTTCTTAATTCACTTTTCTTATTAAACGTTTTAAAAAAGCCATTTTTAAAAGTACGCTCCGATTTTTGATATTATTCCGTTAAAAAGGTTCGGATTGAAAAATATTGTCGTTTTTTTCGGAAAAGGCGGAAGCAACTTTTTAAACCTTCTGAAACGCCAGACAAATTATAAAATAGTATTGGGAATTACCAATGTTGAAAACAGCGAAGCGTTAAAAGCTTCTTCATTGCCTCCTGTTCTCGTTTCAAAAGATCACAAAGCGATTTTACAAAAGTTAAAAGAGCTAAATCCGGACCTGATTGTTTTGGCCGGATATTTAAGAATAGTGCCCGATTATATAATTAACGAATTCAAAGGCAAAATCATCAATCTTCATCCGAGCATTCTGCCCGAGTTTAAAGGTTTGAACGCGGACAAACTTTCATTCGAATCAAAAAAGGCGTGCGGTATTACCGTCCATTACGCTGATGTGGAGCTTGACAGCGGGGATATAATACTCCAATACCATATAAATCCATTTAAGTATAACAGTTATGAAAAGTACCGTGAAGAGCTCAAAAAAGCCGAGCATAAATTTCTGCCGGCCGTGGTTGAAATGCTGTGCGGATAATTATTTAAGCTTTATAAGCGTTCCCATTCCGTAGTAATCCATTACCGATTCGCCTTTTTCGTTTACAGCCGGCGTAATCGTTACGGTTATGTTTTTAACACCGTCGGCCCCCATTTCAGCAGCCTGCTCCTGAAGCATTATAATAACCTGTTTTACCGCGTCTGTGGGAAGCACGTCTTTATAAAGTCTGTTTTGTTCAACCCTTACGCTTCCGTAAGCTATTGTAAAACTCTCATGGGGTTCTTGAATTTCCCCGAAACTTAAAACCTGTTCGTTTATTTCTCTTGCCATATCCGTCCTTTTTTAAATATTAAAAAACCGCTCTTTACATTTTTATTTCAATAAACACCAATGTAAGCGCATGTCTGTTCTGTCAAGACATAATTATAATATATTTTTTATAATACTTTCAAATTCGGTTAAAATTTCCTTTATATCATTAAATTTGTTTATATCGTTCACAAGTTTTTTTATAACCTTTTCCTGGGAGGTTTTGTCAAGTTTAT
>NZ_JBMYAU010000008.1:0-2567 GCF_053994455.1 Nautilia sp.
TTAGCCGTTTTATAAAGCACACTTCTTATTTTTCCTATACTCATATCTCCTCGCTTAAAACTTTTATTTTACCGTCATGTGTTATCATCACCATATCTTCTATCCTGATGCCGAATTCACCGGGAATGTAAATCCCCGGTTCAATCGTAAACACCATTCCCTCTTTTATTTTCATTCCGTTTTTTGAGTTTATATAAGGCCATTCGTGAATGTCAAGACCCACCCCGTGACCTAAAGAATGAACGAAATATTTTCCGTATCCTTCTTTTTCTATAATATTTCTTGCAACTTTGTCAAGTTCGCATATTTCCGTTCCTATTTTTATTCTTTTAATCGCTTCAATCTGGGCTTTTAAAACGATGTCATATACTTTTTGGATTTTTTTATTTTTGAATTTCTGACGCTTGCTCATAGAAATGTCGCTGCCGATATACACCGTTCTGGTTCTGTCCGAACAGTACCTTTTGTATTTGATTCCCGCATCCAGCAACAGAAGATCATGCTTTTTAAGTTTTTTAGAGCTCACCCTCGCATGCGGCTTTGCGGCGTTTTCATTAATAGCGACAATGGGCTCGAAACTCAATTCCCTCCTGCCCCTCTTGCTCAGACACTCTTTAAACCTGTAACTGAGCTCGTACTCGTCCGTTTCGCATTCAATCGTCCCGGAAAACTTTTTAAAAGCCTCCGCCCCTTTTTTCGCCGCTTTTTTTATTATCTCGAGTTCTTTTTCCGTTTTTATCATTCTTTTTTTATGTGAAAAATTTTTCTCTTCTTTTATAACGGTCACTTTCGAAAGCCGCCTGTAAGAATCGATATCCCAGTTCATTGGATCAAGCACGAGTTTTTTTATTCTGTGCCTGAGTATGAGCTCTTTGGCTTTTTTTATCAAATCCCTGGCTTCAATTACCTCGGCGCCGGCCTGTTCTTTCGCCTCAAGGACATACCTTCCGTCCGTTATAACATACCTGTAATCGCCGAGTTTTAAAAAAAGCGCGTTATCGCTGCTCCATGAACATTCATAATATATTTCGTTCTCCCCGTTTAATATATAATCCATATTCCGCCCTCAAAAAAATAAAAAAACGGCTTATTGCTTAGCCGCCTGCGCCTGGGCTTTGGCCTGCGCCTCTTTTGCCATTTTAATTTCATTTAATATCTGAATCATGGCGATGAGTCCGAGATGGTAACTAAAAGGTCCGAATCCCGTAACGGTTCCCGCCACTATATCTGAAATCATCGATTTCTGTCTGAACTCCTCCCTTGCGGCAATATTGGTCATATGTACTTCGATTGCCGGAAGGTTTACGGCTTTAAGGGCATCCCTTACGGCCACCGAATAATGTGTAAGAGCCGCAGGGTTTATAATTATTCCGTTTACATTTTCGTTTATACTCTCCTGAATCGCATCTACGATATCCCCTTCGTGGTTGGACTGGTAAAACTCTATTTCAAAACCGTTCTGTTTGGCAAACGTTTCCATATTTTTGTTTATATCCTCAAGTTTCATAGGACCGTAGAGATTTACCTCCCTGATTCCCAACATATTCAGATTCGGCCCGTGAATTACTTTTATTTTCATAAAATCTCCTTTTTTTATGTTATTTTACTATATTTTGGCACAAGTTTTGCTACAAATTTCAAAAAGGACGGATTTTGATAAAACTTAAAGCCGATTATATACTGACGTTAAACGAAAAATATGAAATTATAAAAAACGGCGAAATTCTTTTTGACAATAAAATACTTGAAATCGGCAGGGATATCAAAACTGACATCCCCTCGATTTACCTCGGTAAAAATTCAGTTATAATGCCGGCGCTTATAAACACCCACACGCATCTTGAATTCAGCTCGAATTACACTCACTTAGAATACGGCGATTTTATGGGATGGCTTAATTCGGTTCTCGAACACAGGGAGGATCTTTTCTTCAGTTGCAAAGGAGAATGTTACAAGTCCGCCGTTAAAGAAATGAAAAAAAGCGGAATATGCGCATTCGGACAGATAAGCTCCACCGGAGAGGATCTCAAATACCTCAAACACTCCCCTCTTAAAGTCGTATATTTTAACGAAATAATAGGCTCCAACCCTGCGGCTGTGGATATGATATACCAGGATTTTTTAGCAAGGCTCGAAGAATCGGGAAAAATAGAAAACGAAAAATTCAAAATCGCCCTTTCGGTACATTCGGCTTATTCAGTACATCCGGTTTTAACAAAAAAAATAACCTCAATCGCAAAAACACAAAACCTTCCCGTCCAGACACACTTTATGGAAAGCAAAGCCGAAAGAAAATGGCTTGAAAACGGGGAAGGGGAATTTAAAATCTTTTTCGAAAAACATTTTAAAAACGCCAAACCTTTTATAAAACCGCTCGAATTTATTGAAATGTTCGAAGGAACCAACACCACTTTCGTCCACTGTGTACACGCAAGCGCGGAAGAAATGCAGAAAATCAGCGAAATAGGAGGTAAAATATCCCACTGTCCGATATCAAACAGACTTTTAAACGTCGGACTTTTAAATCTTGAAAGCGTTAAAAATTTTTCAATTCCGTATAATGTGGC
>NZ_JBMYAU010000009.1:0-14445 GCF_053994455.1 Nautilia sp.
GTTTCTTATTTCTTTTTTTAATTCCTCTATTGTATGTAATTCTTTTACCTCTAACCTCTTCATACTTCACTTCAAGCAATTCTTATTCCTTACATATTGTTCGCTGTCATTTGGGTTTTGGTATTATCATTTTCTTATTGGTTTTTCAGAGGACTCAATTCATATTTAATTATTTGATATAATTTTTTAGCACTATCTCTTGCTTGGTCCTCTGTATTCCATACACCATTTACAAAATATATATCCGTTTTGCATTCGTTAATTGGTAATGCAAATGAAAAAGATAAAATTATTAATATCAAAGCTGTTATTTTTTTCATAGTTACTCTCCTATTTCATTGATGTTAAAATTGCATAAGCTTGTATTGGTTTCTCCTATATCAAAAACATGTCCATTACATGATGCATTGAATTTAAAATATTTTTTTAATCTATTATTTGTATTAAAAATCTTATCTCTTAATTTGTCATTTATAATAGCATTATCAATTGTAAATTTTACTGCTTGGTAACCTTTTAAATTTAGTTTCTTGGCTTTTTCAAATAAAATATTGTTTTCACAATCAATCGCATTATTAATAATTTTGGAAGTTTCAAACACAGGATTTTCTAAGATTTTTTGTGCAGCTTTTGTATATTGCATAGCGATTGCTATTTTTATTTTCGGGTATTTTTGGATTGAATAAGTTTTTAGTATCCAAATCTCCACATCATCTCTGATACCGTTATTATTTGAATCTATTCCGAGAAGCGTTTCATTGTTCTTTTTGCTATCGGGCATAGGAGGCAGGGTGTTACATACGATAAGTTTATGCATATTTTCATGCTTTTGATATTTGACTCTTAATCCAAAGTCAGTTAATTCTCCATCTGCGTGAATTGCTCCTTTTACTAAACTGCTCGGATTTGCCTTTAGAGTAATATCCGAATAACCGTAAAGATAAAAGTTACCTCTTAATTTTCCTTTTGTTTCTATTTTGAAATTATCAAGTGCATATATTAAAAGAGCGTTTGGTGAATTGTTTTCATTCAAAGAAACGTTGAGCGGGACGGGTTTATAGTTTTCAACTTCAAAGTTTTTTACAAAAAGTCTGCTGTTGTTTGGAGTCATAATCTTAAATCTGTTTTTGCAAACTCTAAATGAAGGCATTCTTTCATCATCACTAATTTTTATATCTTCAATATAATAATCACCTCCTTTAAATATCAAAGTAACGCTTCCAGTATTATCAGTAATTGATTTTATTTTTTGAATGTTTGTAAGTGATTTTTCTGTATAAGGAGCTTTGAATGTAATGGTTATATTTGGTTTTGTAATGATTATTTCTCCAATGTCGGATGAATTTATTTCCATATTTTTATCGGCATAAATCACGTTGTCATTATTTGAAATTTTAAAAGTAATTTCAGGCAGTTTTTTGTTATAATTCTCGTTCTCACACAGATTTTTTAGAGGGTTAATTGAATTTTTACAAATAAATTTTTCTTCTATAATTGGCGAGCTTAATGTATTATCGGCATTTTTAAGCTTCGCCATTCCTTTTATCTTTGTATTTGAGCTTAAAGCGTCCGGAAAATAAGTTTCACAGCTTATCCCTAATACCGCTGCTAAAGTGAGTGTTATTAATTTTTTCATTTTTTTTCCTTTTTATTGTTTGATGTTTTTATTTTAACTAAATTCCCCCCTGTCAAAAAAATGAAGAAAATTTACAGAAGAATAAAAGTTATTTATCTATAAAAAAACACCAAAGATTTAATTAAAAAATGTAAGTGAAAAGATGGATATAAGCATACAATCAGTAAAGAAATATTGGAGAGGAATAGTTTTAAAGTCGGGAAGTACATAAAAAAGGCGAAGAGGAAGAATATAAAGTAGGAATGGATTTAAGCAGAAAACTGTTTCAAAACCTTATAAAAACACATCCTAAAATCCATATTATGACGGCAAACAGATTCGAAATAGTAAAAGAGCTGTTTTAAAAAGTGTGAGAATAGCTCAGCAAGAGTGTCGCCGACGAGGCCTCGTAACCTTCCGTTTCTTCAAAGACACTGTAGCCTACACTTGCCGATATAAAATCTTTTTCCCCGAACTTTTTTCCCAAAGAAATTTCATAGGAATTTTTGTACTCCTCTCCGAGATTATAAACAACAAACCCGTCATTATCCACTTTATAAGCGGATTTTCCCAGACTGATTTTAAACGTAGTCACCCACGGACCTTTAAAGTTTTGCAATTTAACATCGAAATTCGTATATTTATCTTCAGGTGTCTGTGTATTATTGCTTAAATTTATAAAATTAATTTTTCCTTCTATATAAAACGAACCTTCCGGTGATTTATAATCCCCGAAACTATATCCGAACTTAGGTGTAATCTGATAAACCTTAACGTTATCGTAAGAAGAAAAATAAAAATCCATATTCGCATTAAAATGTAAATACTCATAATACGTAGCACCCGCAAACAAAACAAAACTGTAATCACTTTTATAAACCGTGGCAGTGGTTGCGGAGGCAAATCTGCTCGGAGGCTGATATGTCACAGTTTCCGGACTGCTTGCAAATATATTATGAATCCCTATCCTATATTTATAATTAAACCCCTGATAATAATTCAAAACAAAAGTCAAATCGCCCTGTCTGTAATCGGGGGAATCTTTATATTTTAAATTTAAAAACTCGGCGTCGATTTCGGTTTTATAAGGCGCTTCGTAATCGGACACATAAAATCCTAAAATATACGCCGAATCTTTGGCGGTGTTTTTACTATAACTTATATACGCCGCATAAGGTGTAAAGTTTGATGCAAACAAAGATGTAAACAATCCCGTAAGAATCAGTTTTTTCATTATCGCTCCTTCAATTTATAACCGTAATTTTTTTGATTTTCTATATTTATCCCGAGTTTTCTTAAATGAGAAATAAGCACTTTAATTGACGATTCGCTTTCTATATTGTCACACTCCATCAATATATCTTCTTTGGAAATATATATGTTTCTGTTTTTTATCAAGGTTCTTAACAGTTCTTTTTCCGCATTGCTTAGCTTAACGGGTTCGGAATTTATATAAACTTCGTTTGTAGAAAAATTATACAACATATTTCCGCTTTTATACACGCTTGAAGCCGAATTTAATATTTTTTTTCTTAAATATTCCAGTCTCAACATAAGTTTGTCGTATTCCCCGTACAAATAACAGTAATCGGCAACTTCGAGCACTTTTTTATAAATCTGTAAATCACAGTATTCCGTTAGAAATATCACTTGCGAATTTACATATTTTCTAATTTCTAAATAATTTGAATAAAAGTCAAAAGATATGACTATAACGTCAAATTTTTTATTCAAAACGGCATCGTAAAAATCGTTTTCTTCATTAATATAAGTGCATTCGAATCTGTCGATATTTATCTTAAAAACGGTGAAAAAAAGTATTTTCATTTTTTCAAATACTCTTTTGCCACCACATTATTAGGATCAAGAATCAAAATATCCTCAAATATTTTTCGTGCTTTTTTCTTGTCTTTTACAAAATAGATTTTTCCGAGCTCGGTTAAAAAAAGTACGCTTGTCGGATAAAGACCCAACATTTTATTTGTAAGTTTCAAAGCGGTGTCGTATTTTTTCTCCGCTATAAGAGACACAATTTCGTAATAGTTTCCGTAATAATTATAATAATCGATTTTAAGTATAACATCCCCTACTTTCAAAGCGTTGTCATAATCGCCCGCCGCCATATAGGCTCTCATTATACCCAATTTAGCTTCTATAGAATAAGGTGCCGTTAAAGACGCTTTTTTATAATGGTCAAGGGCATTTTGATATTTTTTACTTAAATAAAAAAGCCATCCCAATCTCAAATTAATGGTATATCCTTTAGGATATTTTTTATATACGGGTATCAAAACCTTAATCGCATCCTTATAATCTCCCATTTTTTCATAATTATAAGATTCGTAATAAGCTTTTTTTATATCCAGCGCAAACAGACCAATCACCAAACTAATCAATAACATTACTTTTTTCATAAATCCTCCTCAACACAAATTTACCGAATTTGATTTTATCAAATCCTTTTTCGTAAAATGAAAAATTCACTTCTCCGTATTCCGAAGAAATTTTAAGCATTTTTTTTAAATATAAACTTTTTTTAGCAAACAGTTCAAAATTAAAAGGCAACAGCAGTTCTATTATAAACCGCTTAAATAAACCGTATTTAAACTCAGGAGGCAAAACGTCCTCATATTTTACCTCCCTGTTAATTAAAGGAATTTTAGGAGCGACTTTAAATATCTGCTTTAACAAACTTTCATTTCCTTCATATTCGTAAAAATAAAAAATTTTCTCGTCCGTATAAAAATAAAGCCTGTTTTCACCATCGGTAAAATAAAACTCTCCTTTGTCATTCATTTTGACACTAAATTCAATTTCACCGGTTTTATTTCCGTTTTCAAAAACCTCGTACCTAAATCTGTCGTCGAGTATAAAAGTAAGTCTCAGTTTCATTGATTTGTCGTTTATACATGACTCTATAATTTCGCCTTTCTTAGGCAGAGAATAATAAAAAAGTCTGCCTTCTTTTATATAATCTATAAATTTAAAAGGCAGGGTTTCACTTCCCAAAACGGCATATTTTTGAACCTGCACGTGAATATGGGGTTCGGGAGAATAACCGCTGTTACCGCATTTTGCAATTATATCCCCCATTTTAACATAATCTCCGATTTTTACATTGACAGATTTCTGCATTAAATGGGATACTTCCACAAAGTAACCGTAATCACTTTTTATAATTACATAATTGCCCCAATTATTTGTTCTGTCCACATTTCCTATGAAATTATCCGGCAAATCGTCCCTAACAGCCGTGACATATCCGTTGACGGGCGCCAAAACAGGCTTTCCAAACGCATAATAATCCTCCAAAAACAGTCCTTCGTTTGCAAACGTTTTTCCATTTTTCTTAATTACGAAATCATAAGCGTATTTCCATTTACCCTTATGTGTCCACTCTCCGTCAAATCCCTGATATACACACCATTCCCCGGTAAAAGGCAAAGCTATTTTTATTCCGTTGCCGCCGAACCTGTAATATCTGCTCAAAAAGGTCAAAAGAGATTTTTCCGGTGTTCCTTTTATATCGTAATTAAAATACACATACCCCATACTAAAAAGTATCATTATAAATAAAAGTGTAGTAATGTTAAAAGGAAGCGTATAAACCGGAAGAACGTACATATTGAAAAAAACTTCCATAGCGTCTATTAACACCACCGACAAAAAAACAGCTAAAAAAGCAAGTAAAAAATTTTTTACATTCGGAATTAAAAACACCCCTCCTAACGCCATAGCTATCAAAACGAAATTGAAATTATACGGTGAATTCAAAGAATCCGAAAAAGAAATAAAAAAAGAGTGAAACCAAACCCCGACCCAAAACCCGCTAAAAGCCAACAAAAATAAAATTCTCGAATAAAAAAGAATCAACAAAGATATAACAATACCTGCAAACGCATACGGAAGAAAAAATATGGTACCCATGGTTTTAAAAAACTGTTCAAATAAAACATGAACGTCAAAAAGGGCTTTGCGGTTTAAAATATTGCTTAAAAGCCCCGTATATTTAAGACTTGCAAGATAAAAAACCATACTGACGATTGCAAAAGGCAAAGAAAGAAGAGGGAGTGAATATTTATAAAACACCTTATTTATACTAAACGAGACCAAAAACGTCAAAATTGAAAGCATAACCGTTAAAATCAGGGTAACTAACGTTACGTCAAAAAAATATCCGACCCCCATTCCCACCAGCAGGGAGTTGTAAAGATAAAAACCGTATTTCAGATATTCTTCTCTCACATTTATAAATTCTGCAAACAAAACCGTACTTAAAACGGAAACAATACCCAACACACCCACACTCGGAAGCAGAAAAGAGAGTAAAAAAAGAACCGCACCCGCTTTTACGTCTCTTAAAAAAAGTACCGAAATATAAGGTTTTAATATAAATTTCAATTCCTGCAAAATCATACCTTATTTCAGATAATCCGGAATCAATTCTTTTTCCGCTACATAATCCAAATCATCCGCCTCTTTAATCAAATGCGTACCGGCATTTTTATCTACCAGTACAATTCTCGGTCTGTATCTGATAAACTGCATTGACTGCGTTACGTTATAAGCACCCACAGGCCAGATACTTAAAACGCTTCCCCTATCAAGAGGCGGAAGCATAATGCTCTCGGCAATCACATCAATATTCATACACAAAGGCCCGTTTATCTGGGAAGGTTCGTTAAGTCCTTCATATCTTTTGTCAAGTGCAATTTCAAAATTGTACCAAAACGCCGTATACAAAAGATTTACACCCGCATCGACTATATAACTTTTTTTGCCGTCCGGCATTCTTTTTGCCGCAAAAACGGTTGTAAGTAAAAATCCGGCCTCATCAATAAGAGCACGGCCCGTTTCAAGATATAGTTTAGGAAGTTTTCCTTTGTTGTTTTCAAAAATCGCATTAGTCACCGCTTCGGCGTATTCGTCGGCACTCGGAACTATAACTTCGGGTGCCTGATAAACACCTTTCAATCTGTTTTTAGAAGCGAACCCTCCCCCTATATCAATATAATCTATTTCATATCCGAAATCCTGTTCAACTCTGTTTTTAAGTTCAATCAGTTTTTTCGTTTCATTCGCATATGCGTTTGCACTAAGCATAAATGTCCCTATATGGGAATGAAGACCCGTCAGATAAAGCTTTTTCCCGTCAAATATTCTTTTTACGGCATCATACGCTTCGCCGTTGTCTATATTGAATCCGAATCTGCTCCACTGAGGATATACTCCGGTATCCATATTGCATCTTATTGCAACAGGGATTTCCCTTCCTATTTCTTCGGCGATTTCTTCAAGATCATTAATTTCATACCAGTGGTCAATATGAATTTTCGCCCCTTCAAGAGCCGCTTTTTTCAAAGCTTCTTTAGGCTTGTAAGGACCGTTAAAAATAATATTTTCTCCGTCTATTCCCAATCTTCTCGCCTTTTCATATTCAAACTCGCTTACGACTTCGGCTTTACTTCCGAGTTTGTGGTATATTTTACATATTGCGTCCAGGTAATTCGTTTTATAACTCCACCAAAATTCAACTTCGGGATATCTGCTTGCAAACGCATTTTTGAACTCGCTATATTTTTCTTCTATAATTCTCTCACTGAATACAAAAAGGGGAGAACCGTATTTTTTTACAAGTTCTTCCACCTTGACCCCGTCTATTTCGCTTCTTATTTTTTGTGTTTTGAGGGGACTTCCGTATTTACTCGCCATTGCAAAATCCACTCTGTTTATTGTAGGTTTTTCATACATTTTTTCTCCTTAAATTTCTTTTTTCGATATCAGTGTGGAAAATTTATTAAAATCCGCCACGGTTTCTTCTACAAATCTTACATACATTTTTTCCATAGGATAATCGAATTTTTTATTGACTTTCTCACCTTTTATAAGTTTTAACATTATTTCGGGCAGATTGATTCCGAGCATCGTTGCAAAATAAACCCACGCGGGGAATCTCGGATTTATTTCGATTAAATAGATATCTTTTCCGTCACTCATAGCTTCAAATTCAAAAGCGCCTTTCCATCCGAGTGTCTCAACAAATTTTCTGCTCGCTTCAAAAAGTTTTTCGTTTTTGATGCTTATTGCACTCCATACTTTTCCCAATTCCGTAGTTGTCAGTTTTTTAATTCCCATTCCGGCAATCAGTTCCTCCCCGTTGCCTATTCCCACAAAATTTATTTCAATCCCGCTTATAACCTCTTGTACAAGCAAGGGAAAACCCCATTCATTCGATATTTTATAATAATATTCAATTGCCTCGTCTATATTAAAAGCTTTATAGGCTTTATAGTAATTTCCTTTTACCATTACCGGAAAACCGAGCTCTTTAGTGGCTTTTATCAAATCGTCCAAAGATACTATTTCCACGGTTTTAGGATGTTTTACACCGAGTTTTTTACTGAGTTTAGGCAGCTTGCTTTTATCACGCATTTCAAAACACGTTAAACTCGGCAAATAGGTTTTTATTCCAAAATTTTCAATTTCTTGCTGATATTTAATATATAAAGGCAGTTCGGCATCCAAGTTAGGAATGACAACCTCTATTTTTGATTTTTCTTTTATCTCTTTTATTCTTTTTTGAAACTCTTCATATCCCAAAGAAGGATAAGGCATTAAATAAACTTTTTCAAACATATGCTGATAAATTCCGGGTTCGTTCGGATCATAACTAAGCCCTATTAAGGAATGTCCGTCTCTCAAACTTTTAGCAACAGGAATACCGGGTGCCGGATTGTCCGTATTGTTAAGTCCGCTTACAGCCACTTTCATTGTATAAGTCCGTATACTTTAAGTTTTTGAAAAAAATCTTCGACATCTATATAAACATCTCTCCATTTAGCATTGTTTTCCTCCGCAATGATTTTTACTATCTCATCTTTATTTTTTCCCTCTTTTATCAGTTCTATTATTTTTTTAGCCGTATCGTTTAACTGATAAGAAGTTCCGAGAGACGGTATAAAAGCCATATTGTTTTTATCGATTATCATTTCATTCAGCAACATAAACACTCCTTTATTGATTTATTAAAATAATAATATGAAAAAGTTAATGAAAAGTAAACGGGAAAGAAAAAAAATTAGTTTTTTTGGGATTTCTGCCAAAAATAGATAACAGCCCAGATAACAAAGCCTATTGCGTATGATACGTATTCGTTAGGCAGTTTTAAATATTCGACCATTAAGTTAGGAAGCATAAACAGAGGAACCGCCGCTAAGAAAAGCAGCCTTTGTATTATATTAGTATGTTTAATAAAATAACCCTGCGTTGCGGAAGAGAAACTAAACATTCCAAGCATTGCCGTAACAAAAATCAGCGCAATTTTAAACGGATCGGAAATAAAAGTAAATTCATTATAATCCCACTCGTTTACACCGCTTATCAAAAGCATCTCCATATTGAAAAAAAACATAAAAGGGAGTATTGCGGTTCTTATATCGTATGCAAATCCCTGAAGCCCGGTTTTAATCGGATCAGACTTTGCGATTCCCGCCGCGGCATAAGCCGCTATACCGACGGGCGGTGTGTCGTCGGCTAAAATACCGAAATAAAACACAAAAAGATGAGCGGCTATAGCGGGAATTAAAAATCCGTTATCCTGAGCTAATTGCAGCATAACGGGAGCCGTCAGGGATGCCACGACGATATAATTAGCAGTGGTAGGAAGCCCCATTCCCAAAATTAAAGAAATAAAAGCCGTAAGAAGCAGTACAATCAGAATATTTCCGTTTGAAAGCGTATCGATTACGTCAAGAAGCACCTGTCCTATTCCCGTTAGGGTGATACTCCCCACAACTATACCGGCAAGAGCGGTTGCGAGGGCAATCGGAACCATATTTCTCGCACCGGCAACCATACCGTGGAAAATATCTATAAAGCCTTGTGTAAAATCCTCTTTTATAAGTTTTCTTTTAACAATAAAAAGAGCGTAAAAAGGATACTGAACAACAATAATCACCATTAAAAGCCATATTGCGCTAAACGCCGCCATCTGAGCGGATTGACGCAAAACAATCAAAACATACATAAGATAAACGACAGGAATTAAATAATGAAGCCCGCTTATAAACGTTTTACGTTTCGGAGGCAGGTTTTTCGGATCCTCACCTTTAAGTCCGAGCTTTTTGCTCTCTAAATGAACTATATATAAAAGACCGAGATAACTTACAACAGCCGGAATTGCAGCGGCGATAATAACATCGGTGTATGCAAGTCCCAAAAATTCGGCGATAATAAACGCAGCGGCTCCCATTACAGGCGGCATCAGCTGCCCGTTAGTAGACGCGGCAACTTCAACCGCGGCCGCTTTTTCAGGCGGGAATCCCGCCTTTTTCATAAGGGGAATCGTAAAAACACCCGTCGTTACAACGTTTGCGGTGGAACTTCCGCTAATAATACCCGTAAGCCCGCTCGCCACAACACTCGCTTTTGCAGGACCTCCGGAATATTTTCCAAGCATTGCATAAGCGAGTTTTATAAAATACTCCCCGGCTCCCGCTCTTTCAAGCAAAGCGCCGAACAGTACGAACAAAAAAACGAATCCGGCACTGACACCCAAAGGCACTCCGTAAATACCTTCCGTCGTCAAATACATCTGCGCCATTATCTTTTCAACGGATGCACCCTTATGGGAGATAAGTTCGGGGAGGTACTGACCGAATTTATCATAAAGCAAAAACACAATGGCAACAATACTAAGAGCTATTCCTATAACCCTTCTTCCGGCTTCCAAAAGAATAATCATAAACACCACGCCTATTGCAATGTCCCTGAAAAGATAATCCCCCGGACGGTTCGAAAGACCCACGTAATCTATTGCGATATATGCGGCTCCGAGACCCCCGACAATGGCAAGTATCCAGTCCCACCACTGAATATTTTTTAAAAATTTAGGTTTTTTCGCTACGGGATAAACCAAAAAAGCCAGTACTATGGCAAATGAAAGGTGTACGCTTCTGACTATTGTGGAGTTTACGGGAAAATAACTGACATACAACTGATAAACGGACCATACAAAAGCTATAAGAGCTATTAACCAATATAGAGGTCCGCTTTTAAAATTTCTCTGACCTTCTAACTCGGTTAATATCTCTTCTTCAAGGCTTTTATCGATTTTGCCTTCAACCGCTTCTTTTTCTATTTCGTTTATTTCTTTTTCCAAATCCAGGTTAATATCACTGCTTTTTGACATTTCACTCCTTTATTATTGGCTTATACTGATAATTCCCAAAAAGGGAAGAAGAATTATAAAAGTCCCGCTTCTTTAAACGCTTTAACGGCACCCGGATGCATAATCTTATGGTCGAAACCTTTAAGCAGATCTTTTTTGGTCAGGTTTTTATATGCGGGATGCATTTTTTTGAATTTATCAAAATTATCAAGGATGGCTTTAGTCAGATAATAAACTGTTTTATTATCCATTTTGTCGCTTGTAACCAAAATAGCCTTAACACCGTATGTTTTAGTCGGATGGTTTACCCCTTTATACATTCCGGCAGGAATCACTCCCCAGGCATAGTACGGTTTTTCTGCAACCAATTTTTGAGCTGCGGGTACATTGTTTAAAGAAATTAAATCAATTGACGTAGAGTTTGCAGCATCTTTAATGTTGGCGGTAGGATGTCCCACCATATAGAAATATCCGTCTATTTTTTTATCTTTAAGTGCATTAGGACATTCAGCCGCTTTTAACTGTTCAACTTTAATCTGGTCAAGTTTAAGCGACTTGCACGCTCCGAAAAGTGTTTTTACTGCAGCTTCGTTACCGCTTCCGGGATTTCCTATATTGATTCTGTGACCTTTAAGATCAAAGAAGTTTTTAATACCGCTGTCTTTTCTTACAACTAAAGTAAGAAGCTCGGGGTGAATAGACATTACGACTCTTTCGCCTTTAAAAGGTTTTCCTTCAAATTTTCCCTCTCCGTGATACGCCTGATACACCACATCCGACTGGGCGATACCGAAATCAAGCTCACCTTTTCTTATGGCGTTAATATTATAAACGCTCCCTCCGGTACTTTCAACCGTACATTTAACGCCGGTGGTTTTTTTCATTTTATTCATAATTCTACAGATTGCCCCACCGGTCGGGTAATAAACTCCTGTCACTCCCCCCGTTCCGATTGTAATGTACTGGTAAGCCAATGCGCTTGTAGCAAGTACCGCGGCACTCACCATTCCTACTAAAAACTTCTTCATTCACACTCCTTTTATTAATTTTTTTTACTAAGTCTGAATATTATATCAAAAATTATCGCAAATTTAAGTATAAATTAACAGATAATTAAATATTATGGAAGAAAAAAGGAAAAGTTATAACTTATTGATGATAATTCGGAGCTTCTTTGGTAATTGTAACGTCGTGAACGTGAGATTCTTTAAGTCCCGCGCTTGTAATTTCTACAAATTCGGCATTTTCCCAGAACGTCGGAATGTCTTTGGCGCCGCAATATCCCATAGACGCCCTAAGCCCTCCTATTAGCTGATGAACGACGTCTCTGATTCTTCCTCTGTAAGGAACCATACCCTCGATTCCTTCAGGAACTAATTTATCGGCCGCAGTGCCTTCCTGGAAATATCTGTCGTTACTGCCTTTTTGCATTGCTCCTATACTTCCCATACCTCTATAGGATTTATATTTTCTGCCCTGATACATAATACTCTCACCCGGACTCTCTTCGGTACCGGCAAGAAGGCTTCCGATCATTACGCTGCTGGCTCCTACAGCCAATGCTTTTGCTATATCGCCTGAATATTTAATACCGCCGTCGGCAATAACAGGAACGCCGTGTTTAGCCCCTTCTCTTGCGCATTCGTCAATGGCGCTGATTTGCGGAACCCCGACACCCGCTACAATTCTTGTGGTACAGATACTCCCGGGACCTATCCCGACTTTAACGGCGTCGGCACCCGCTTCGATTAAAGCTCTTGTGGCTTCGGCTGTTGCAACGTTTCCGCCTACCACATCTACGTCAAATCTTTCTTTTATGGCTTTAACAACGTCCAAAATCCCCTGAGAATGCCCGTGTGCGGAATCAACAACAATTACGTCAACCCCGGCACCCACTAACGCGGCCGCTCTTTCAACCCCGTTTCCGACTCCCACCGCAGCAGCGACTCTGAGTCTTCCGAATTTGTCTTTATTGGCATTTGGATACGTTTTTTTCTTTTGAATGTCTTTAATTGTTATTAAACCTTTTAAATATCCGTTGTCATCAATAATAGGCAGTTTTTCGATTTTATGCTGATGTAGAATATCTTCGGCTTCTTCTAAAGAAATACCCTCTTTTGCAGTAATCAGAGGCATTTTGGTCATTAAGTCTTTTACGAATCTTGTTGTGTTTTTTTCAAATCTTAAATCCCTGTTCGTAAGAATACCTACAAGTTTTCCGTTTCTGTCCACCACCGGCACACCTGAGATTCTGTATGTGGACATAATATCAAGGGCTTTTGCTATGGTATCGTCGGGAAATACCTTAACCGGATCTATTATAATACCGCTTTCACTTTTTTTAACTTTTTCAACTTCTCTCGCCTGTGTTTCGATATCCATATTTTTATGGATTACTCCGATACCCCCGAGTCTTGCTATCGCAATAGCGGCCCTTGCTTCCGTAACCGTATCCATCGCGGCAGACACCAAAGGTATATTCAAACTTACGTTTTTTGTAAATTTTGTTGTTAAGTCAACGTCTTTAGGCAATACGTTCGAATATTTAGGAACCAGTAAAACGTCTTCGAATGTAAGTGCTTTATATTTTATTCTCATTTGCTTTCCTTTACTAAATTTTCAACTATTTTCGCTCCGTCAAACAGTGTCTGCTCGTCAAAGTGTTTAGCTATAAGCTGAAGTCCGATAGGCATATTGTTTTTATCTTTTCCTACGGGCAGCGAAATGGCCGGAACCCCAGCAAGGTTTACGCTTATTGTGTATATGTCGCTCAGATACATCTCAAGCGGGTCTTTTTTGCTTTCGAATTCAAATGCAGTTGTCGGCGTTACGGGAGTTAGAACCAAATCAGCTTCAGCGAAAAGTTTATCGAATTCGTTTTTGATTAGGTGTCTTACTTTCTGGGCTTTTAAATAATACGCGTCGTAATATCCGCTTGAAAGAACGAAGGTTCCGAGCATAATTCTTCTTTTTACCTCATCGCCGAACTGCGCTCTTGTTAATTTGTATGTTTCTTTCAGATCTTTTCCTTCGATTCTGTTTCCGTATCTCATACCGTCAAATCTCGCAAGGTTTGAACTCGCTTCTGCAGTCGCCACCACATAATAAGTCGCCACGTCGTATTTTGAATTCATAAGCGTTTTGTGAATAATCGTATGCCCTTCTTTTTCAAGCTCAGCGATAATGTCGATAAGTCTTTTTTTAATATCCTCATCCGCTTCGTCGATATAATTGTCGATTACCGCAATTTTAAGTTTTCTGTTTTCATTAATTTCTATTTTTTTATTCTCAACCGGTGCTGACGTTGAATCTTTAGGATCATGCCCTGCAATAATATTATATAAAATCGCCGCATCTTCCACATTTTGGGTAATCGGACCGATTTGATCAAGTGAGCTTGAGAATGCCACAAGTCCAAGTCTTGACACTCTTCCGTAAGTCGGTTTCATTCCCACTACACCGCAAAACGCAGCAGGCTGTCTGATTGATCCTCCCGTATCGCTTCCAAGAGCCGCAACGGCAAGCCCCGCACCGACCACGGCCGCACTACCGCCGCTGCTTCCTCCCGGAACCCTGTTTGCATTATGAGGGTTTAGGGTTTTTCCGTAATAACTTGTTTCGGTCGAACTTCCCATTGCGAATTCATCCATGTTACATCTGC
>NZ_JBMYAU010000010.1:0-10714 GCF_053994455.1 Nautilia sp.
TCCACCTAACACAGCACCTCTTGTTGTTAAGTTTTTCCAATACATTGATAAGAAAAGTACAGGGAAATTTGCACTTGCGGCAATTGCAAATGCAAGTCCAACCATGAATGCAATGTTTTGTTTTTCAAATGCAATACCTAAAATGATTGCAAGTACACCAATTACAAGTGTAGCTATTTTAGAAATTTTCATTTCTTGTTTTTCGTCAATTTTACCTTTTTTTACAACATTTGCATATAAGTCGTGACTTATTGCACTTGCACCGGCAAGAGTAAGTCCTGATACTACCGCTAAAATAGTAGCAAACGCAACTGCTGAGATAAATCCTAAGAACAGGTTACCGCCAAGAGCATGTGCTAAATGAATAGCAGCCATATTGTTACCACCGATTAATTTACGTGCTGCATCAAGATATTCAGGATTTGTTGATACGAATACGATTGCACCGAATCCGATAATAAATGTAAGCATGTAAAAATATCCGATAAACCCTGTTGCGAAAAATACTGATTTTCTCGCTTCCTTAGCGTCAGCAACAGTAAAGAATCTCATAAGAATGTGCGGAAGTCCAGCAAGACCGAACATAAGTGCAATTCCCAAACTTATTGCTGAATACGGATCGCTGACTAAACCGCCAGGTGCCATAATTTTATCATGAAGAGGATGAACTTCGATTGCTTTTGAGAAGAATTCTTCAAAATTGAAACCGAAATGCACCATAACCGCAAGCGCCATAAATGTCGCACCTAATAATAAAAGTGTAGCTTTAATAATTTGTACCCATGTAGTTGCAAGCATTCCACCGAATGTCACGTATAAAATCATTAAAACACCTACAATTATTACCGCATATGAATACGGTAGTCCGAATAGAATCTGAATAAGTTTACCACTACCAACCATCTGAGCGATAAGATATAATAAAACTGTGGCAATTCCACCAAATGCAGCGAGTGTTCTGATTGGACCTTGTTTTAATCTGAAAGATACGACATCTGCAAATGTGTATTTACCAAGGTTTCTCAGTCTTTCAGCAATTAAAAAAAGTACAAACGGCCAACCAACTAAAAAACCGATTGAATAAATCAGTCCGTCGTAACCTTTTAAATATACCAAACCTGAAATTCCTAAAAACGATGCTGCAGACATGTAATCACCTGCAAGAGCCAGTCCGTTTTGGAATCCTGTGATACCACCGCCTGCTGTATAGAAGTCTTTAGCCGTTCTTGTTCTTTTTGCCGCCCAGTAAGTAATACCGAGTGTTGCAAGAACAAAAATTAAGAACATTACAACAGCGGATACGTTTAAAGGTTGTCTTTGCACTTCTCCCGTTATTGCACCGGCTGCAAACAACGAACCGAAAGATAGTGCCAATATTAATAGCTTTTTCATTGTGCTCCTTTTTCAAGTTCTTTTTCAAGCTCGATTTTTACTTTTTTTGTTAAGTCATCGAACTCTTTGTTTGCTTTGTTGACATAAATACCTGTAAGTATAAATGCCGCAACAATGATAAGTAAACCTATAGGAATACCGATAGTGATCACAGAACCTTGTGAAATAGGAGTTCCGAGAATTTGCGGATCAAAAGCGATAGTTAAAATAAACGAATAGTAAATTGCAAGCAATACAAACGTAAGCGTCCATGCAAATTTACTTCTCGTTTTAACTAAACGCTGATAATCCGGATTGCTTTTGATAAGTTCTATCGCTTCTTTAGTCATTAAGTCTCCTTTTGAATTTTTTACAACTTTATAATAAAACCTTTTCGTAGCATAAATGTAGCATTTACCAATTGATACATAAAAAGTTAAATAAAAATTAATTAATGTGTAGAAAAGTAACAAATAATGAACAATGTAAAATGTAAAATGTAACAGGGGCCCCGAAAAACTGAAAATTTTTTGGGTATAGGGGGAAAATGGGCAATGAAAAATTTTCCAATGGAAAATGTAATAACAGGAAGAGAACGAAGTCTGTGAGAAATTGAGAATTAAATGAGACTTAGATAAACTTGCACAGTACCAGACAATAAGTTTAATGATTTTTTGATCTAACTAATCTTAAAAAAACTTAATAAACTTTAATAACCGATGTACCAATAACTAATAAATATACCAATTAACAATAACAACCCTAATAATTTAACTAACTATTTAATAATATATCCTACTCCCCTGATGTTTTGGATGAAATCTTCTTTGAGGTACTTTTTCAGCCGGCTTATTTCCGCCCTAATGGTTGCGTTGTCCACAAATCCGTCCCAGACTTCTTCTCTTAACATTTCAAACGTTACGCTTTTTCCTTTGTTAAGTGCGAGAAGTTTTATGATGTTTCTGTGAATGTTGCTTAATATTTCAGGAGTGTTGTCAAAAAGTAGTTCGCTTTTTTCGACGTCGAATTTATATCTTTTGGAAAGTTTAATGTAATTTTTTTCGCTCGGGTTAAGCTGGTTTCCGAGCCTTTCTATTTTAATTAGCAATTCTTGGAGATAAAAAGGTTTTTTAATATAATCGAAACATCCGAGTTCGTATGCTTTTGTAATATGCTCTATGCTGTTCATGGCGCTTATAAATATTGTAGGGGGTGAGAGCTTTTCTTTTTGCAGTTCTTCCAAAATGGAAAAACCGTCGATATTCGGAAGATGGATATCGAGTATTAAAATATCAAACTTTTCTTCTTTCAGGTGTTCATAGGCGACTTTACCGTCAATAAACGATTTTACAAAATATCCCTCTTTTTCAAGATATTCCGTGATTATTTCGTTTAGGGAGAATTCATCTTCCACGAGTACTATTTTCATCGCATTCCTTAAATTGATATTCAAACAATATTATATTATTTTTATGGGATATTGTGACTTTTATATTGTATTTTTTGCAGATTTCATTTACAAGATGCAGTCCGAGTCCGAATCCTGAAGTGTTTTCGTGTTCTTTGTAAAACGGTTCGAAGAATTTATCTATGTTGTTTATCTCGTTTGTTCTGTTTTCGAAAATCAAAGAGTTATTGCCGGCTGTGATTTTCACTGTTGAATCAGGAATGGAATATTTTATCGCATTTGAAAGATTGTTGTCCATAATTCTTATAAGCTCTTCTTTGTTGATGCAAACATTAAAATCATTGATTTCATATCTGATTTTTAATTTTTTTGCGTTTGCTATTGTTTCAAAAAACTGTATTCTTTCGGTTAAGATGTTTTTAATATTTATGATCTGCAGCGGGTAGTTTTTATATTTGTATTTTAAAACGAAACTTAAATCTGCGTAGATATTGTTTATCATCAATACCGCCGATTCGATTCTTTGAACGTTTTTGTCTTTTTTGTCAAGAAAATTAAGGGACGTCAGGATAATAGCGAGGGGTGTATTTATTTCGTGTATGGCGGTTTTTATAAAGTTTTCCTGTTCGGTTATCAGATTTTGCAGTTTTCTGGTTTTTTGACGCACTTTTTCTTCGAGTGTTAAATTCAGCCTTTCGAGTTTTTTGTTTTGGGAGTTGATCTTTTTTAGCATTTTATTGACATATACGGCAATATTTAAAAACTCTTTTATTTTTATATCTCCGAATTTAATATAAATATGTTCTTGATATGCTTTTTGGAAAAATTTTACGAATATGTATATTTCTTCTTTTAAAAATTCATTCAGTAAATAAAACCCGCCGAGAGCGAACATATATATAATAAATGCGAGCGTAAGGAAATTGAGCATTGTTTTTGTAAGTTTGTGTATAAGGTTTTTTTTCTTTTTTTGAATCAGCTTTTCTATTTTGGTAAGGGAGTCCTGAACGGTTATTGATAAGTTGTTTTTTTTTAATCCGTATGTGATCGGCTTTTCCGGGGGCAGAGAATGCACAAAAAGTATGCTGTCATTTTTTTTTATTTTGACATATACCGATTTGTCGAGTATTATATTCAGTATCCGCCGGTAATTGTTTTTTGATAATGTCAGTATTTTATAAATTTTCCGGGCCGTGTTTTGCAGTTTTTTATTTGTTTTTTGAATAAATTCCTGTTTGATTTTTACCGTTTCCCTTTCAAAGTCGCGGTATTCTTCAAATATTGCAAGCGAGGTGAATACAACCGAAAGTATAAACAGGAGGGAAATTCCCCCGAGATAAATTTTGTTTAATGAAAGCGTTTTCACTTTAATTTAAAATACAGGTGTTTACAACTTCTATAATGGATTCAACGACTTTCGGATCTTCCAGGGTTGAAGTGTCCTGTGTGATAGGCTCGCCTTTAGCGACGGCTCTTAAGATTCTTCTCATAATTTTACCGCTTCTTGTTTTAGGAAGACCCGGAACAAACGCCACCGTGTCAACTTTTGCGATTGCACCGATTTCCTCTTTTACGATTTCGTTGATTTCTTTAATGATTTCCATCTCTTCGGCGACGGTGTCTTCGCCTTTTAACACTACATAGGCAAATACGCTCTCGCCCTTAATTTCATCAGGTTTTCCAACTACCGCAACTTCGGCGATAAGAGGATGTTTTTTTATGGCCGCTTCGATTTCAGCTGTTCCGAGCCTGTGCCCCGAAACGTTTATAACGTCATCGACCCTTCCGGTAATCCAGATGTATCCGTCTTCGTCATACATAGCGCCGTCTCCCGAGAAATAGACGGGCTCTCCCATTTTTTTGGCGGTGGAGAAATAGCTTTTTACGAATCTTTCCGGATCGCCCCAGATGGTTCTAATCATACTCGGCCAAGGTTTTGTTATACATAATAAACCTTTTTCGTGTGCCGGCATTCTTTCACCCGTTTCATCGATAATTTCCGCAAATATTCCAGGAAGAGGGAATGTTGCGCTTGCAGGCTTAACCGGTGTTGCCGCCGGAAGAGGGGTAATCATGTGGCCTCCCGTTTCGGTCTGCCACCATGTATCGACTATTGAGCATCTGCCCCCTCCCACAACTTCATAATACCATTTCCAGGCAGGGGGATCTATAGGCTCACCGACCGTTCCTAAGATTCTAAGAGAGCTTAAGTCGTATTTTTTAGGCTCGTCCGGTCCCATTTTGTTAAGAAGTCTGATTGCTGTAGGAGCCGTGTAGAACTGGTTAACTCTGTATTCTTCTACCATTTTCCACGCCCTTCCGCTGTCGGGATATGTTAAAACGCCTTCGAACATCAGCGTGGTGGCACCCGCCGCAAGAGGTCCGTAAACAATATACGTATGCCCCGTGATCCATCCTATATCCGCCGTACACCAGTAAGTGTCGTTTTCTTTTATGTCAAACACCCATTCCATTGTAAGCTGTGCCCAGAGAATATATCCGGCCTGTGCGTGCTGAACGCCTTTCGGTTTTCCGGTGCTTCCTGATGTATATAATAAGAATAGCGGATCTTCACTGTCCATTATTTCAGCGGGACATTCGTCGCTTTGGTTTACTATTAAGTCGTTATAGCTTACGTCTCTTCCGTTCACCCATTCTATATCTTCGTTGTTTCTTTCGACTACGATAACTTTTTCCACTATGTCGACACCTTCAAGGGCTTTGTCGACTGTGGGTTTTAGCATATAAGGGCTGCCTTTTCTGAACGCGCCGTCTGCCGTAATTACAATTTTCGCTTCAGCGTCAAGAATTCTGTCTTTTAACGCTTCTGCGCTGAAGCCTCCGAATACCACGCTGTGAATCGCCCCGATTCTCGCACATGCAAGCATAGCAAACGCGGCTTCGGGAATCATCGGCATATAAATAACAACCCTGTCGCCCTTTTTAACACCGAGCGATTTTAAAAGGTTTGCAAATCTGTTTACCTCTCTGTAGAGTTCAAGGTAAGTGATGATTCTTTTTTCTCCGTTGTCGCCTTCCCAGATGATTGCGGCTTTGTTTTTTCTTGTTTCAAGATGTCTGTCGATACACTGATATGCAACATTCAGTTTTCCGCCTACGAACCATTTGTAAAAAGGCGCGTTTGAAGTGTCAAGAGTCTGTTTAAAATCCTCAAACCATGTAATTTTTTCCCTTGCGAACTTAGCCCACGTTCCTTCGTAGTCTTTTTCAAATTCTTCCACAAGCTCTCGGTATTCGCACATATTTTTAAATACGGGGTCTTTAAACATTACTTTTTTCGGATAATATACTTCGTTTAACATTTATGCTCCTTTAGGCTTTTTATTTATGATAATCTAAAAAAGCAGCATAAACGTAGCATATAAGTTTTCTTTATTGTTTGATTAACCAGGTTGTGTAGATTAGTAACAGATGAATGTAGAATGGAGAATGTAGAATTGAGAATCAATTTAAATTGTTATTTAATTAATTCTCCATTCTCAATTTTCAATTCTCAATTATTTGTAGTTGTCAATAGCCTTTTGAATAAGCTCTATTGCTTTTTCCCTTCCTTCATATCCCGTAACTTTAACCCATTTTCCGGGCTCAAGGTCTTTGTATGTTTCGAAAAAGTGTTTGATTTGATTCAGTTCGATTTCCGGCAGATCGCTAAGGTCGTTGATTTTCGCCATTTTAGGATCAAGTTTTACGGTAGGTACCGCTACTATTTTTTCATCTTTTCCGCTTTCGTCTTCCATAATTAACACACCTATAACTCTGCTTTTAATAACGGTTCCCGGTACCACGCTTTCGCTTGAGAGTACCAGCACGTCTATCGGATCTCCGTCATCCGCTAAAGTGTTGGGGACAAATCCGTAATTTGCAGGATAAAACTGGCTTCCGTAAAGGATTCTGTCAAGGAAGATGGCGCCGGAGTCTTTATCGAGTTCGTATTTGATGTTGCTACCCTGAGGGATTTCGATTACAGCGTTGACGTATTCTTCAGGATTTCCCGGTTTTATTTTAGTGATATCCATAAATTCTCCTTTTTTTTGTGAAATTATATCTAAATACCTGATTAAATAAATACCGCTTATATATATTATCCAGCTCACATATATCCACAGCAGTAAAAACATAAGTATTGATATGGAACCGTAAAGGGTTGTATACGTTTTGTTTATAAGTACATAATATATAAATATGTTTTTTGAGATAAAAAAAGCGGTTGTAACCGTAAAAGAACTTATAAAGACGGATTTGGTTTTTTCTCCTTCAAGAGTCATTTTGTATGAAAGAAAAAAAGTCAGCCAGATTATTATAAAAGGGGCGAATTTTGCGAAATTAATCCATGAGGTGTAATGTGATTTGTCTAAAAAAAACTGCAGTTTGATGGATATATACATCGCCGCGGCGAACATTATCGGAAAAAGTGTCAGCATTGTCCAGTAGAGTTTTATTTTCTCCCACAGGTTTCTTTTTTCATGATTGAAAATTTTTGCGATTATTGTTTCGTAGTTGTCAAAAAAGAGTATGGAGGTTATTAAAATGTAAAATCCTCCCACCACTCCCATTTTGCTTGAATTGGAAAGGAAGTTTTTTAAATATACCGAAACGGTCTGAGCGTTGGTAGGCAGAAGGTTTGAACTTATAAAATGCTCGAGTTTCAAATAAAATTCTGCAAAAAAAGGAGTGTTTGCAAAAATTGTAAGAATAATCAAAATCAGAGGCACAAGCGAAAATATAGTGTAAAAACTGAGAGCGGACGCATAAAGCGTTATTTCATTTGTAATTTCTTTTAGTTCTTTTATATTTATTTTTTTAAATATTTTTATTAATTTTTCATTTCCCATTTTCAGTTTTCCATTTGAAGCGCTTCTCTTTTTTCTTCGAGTTCGAGGTATCTTTCAACCTTATTATCATATATTTTTTTGATTTCTTCAAGTTCTTCACTTAAACTTACAAGACCTTTTTCCTGATAACAATCCGGATTTGCGAGGCATTCTTCTATTTGGGCTATTGTTGTTTCAAGATCTTCTATGAGTTTCGGCAGTTCGTCAAGTTCCCTTTGCTCTTTGTAACTTAGTTTTTTTTGTTTTCTTTGTTTGGGTTTTTCTTTTTTATCTTCATTTTCCGTTTTTGATTTTAAATTTTCGATTTGTTTAAGTTCTTTTTCAATTTCAAGATATTCGGTATACGGTATGTGGCTCTCCTCCACAATTCCGTCCCCTTTGAAAATAAACATTTTTTTTGCTATTTTATCCACAAAATATCTGTCGTGGCTTACGAAAATCACGCTTCCTTCGAAATCCGTTAAATATTCTTCCAAAATATTGATTGTGGGAATGTCTAAATCATTTGTGGGTTCGTCCAGAATCAAAACGTCAAAATTTTTCGTAAACAAAAGCGCTAACGCCACTCTCGTTTTTTCCCCGCCGCTTAAAACGCCTATTTTTTTCGTAAGGTATTCGGGCGGGAAAAGAAATTCCCTGAGATATCCGTAAACATGCATATTTTTGCCCCTGACGTTTACATGATCCCCGCCTTCGGGACAGAATGTTTCTATTAAGTCTTTGTCGTCGCAAAGCATCGATTTTCTCTGATCGAGATAGCCGATTTTAATGTTTTCGCCTGTTTTGATGATTCCGCCGTCGGGTTTTTCCTCACCTATTAATATTTTAAGAAAGGTGCTTTTACCGCTTCCGTTTTTACCTACAATTGCGATTTTGTCTTTTTGAAGTATCCTTGTCGTGAAATTTTTGATTAAAAGTTTGTTTCCGATGGATTTTGTAAGGTTTTCTATTTCAAACATTACTTTTTTGCGGTTTATTTTTTCTTCTTCTTTTGATAAAAGCTCACGTTTTAGCTGCATTTCAATCTGACGGATCTCGCTTTTGTCTTTTTTGACTTTTTCACGCAGTTCAAGCACTCTTTTTTTTCTTCCCTCGTTTCTTTTGAGTCTGGCTTTTACGCCTCTTCTTAACCACTCTTCCTCTCTTTTAAGAAGTCTGAGTTCGTTTTCGAATTCTTTTTCTTTGGCTTTTAAAAGTTCTTCTTTTTGAAGTATGTAATCGGCATATCCGCCTTTGAAGCTCCTTAATTTACAGTTTTCAAGCTCAATAACCCTCGTGGCTATTCTGTCTATGAAATATCTGTCGTGGCTTACCACGATAAACGTGTATTTTTCTTTAAGAAGCATTTCTTCTAAAAATTCCGTCATATAAACGTCAAGATGGTTGGTGGGCTCGTCTAAAAGCAGGACGTCGGGTTTTTGTAAAAGAAGGCTTGCAAGTGCGACCCTTCTCTGTTCGCCTCCGCTTAGAAGCGATATGTCTTTGTTTTCGTATTTTTTCAAATCAAATTCCTGCAAAATCCTCTCAATCCTGTCGTCAAGGTTCCACGCGTTATGAAAGTCCAAAAACCTGCTGAGTTTGTCCATTTCCGTCTGAACTGCTTTGTTTTCGGGGTTGTTTGCAAACTCTTGCGTTAAATCTATGTATTTTTTATAAGCTTCTTTAAATTCGGTAAGCTCGTTTTCTATGGCTTCTCTCACCGTCAGGTTTTCCTCGAATTTAGGCGTTTGAAGAAGTCTTTTTATTTTTATTCCGTTTTTGGTGATTATTTCTCCGCTGTCGGGTTCGATTGTTTTGTCGATTATTTTCATAAGAGTCGATTTGCCGCTTCCGTTTTTACCGATAAGCGCGACCCTTTCACCTTCATCGAGGTGAAATTCCACATTACATAATATCGTCTGAGCCTCAAATTTTTTGCTGACGTCCAAAAGATCTACTAAAGCCATATCTTTCCTTATGTGTTATTTATACGGAATGATACCAAAATGTTGTTTTTAAGGAGATGAAAACGGATTAACCGATTTCAGCAGCTGTTACCCTGTTGCGGTTGGTTTAAGTTTTTTTCAAACCGTTTAGCGGTTTTATTTATATCTTCTTCAATCTGCTTTTTTAATTCTTTCAGATTGTCAAATTTTCTGTTTTTTCTTAAAAAATCAATAAATTCAATCTTAAACATTCCATTTTCATTTTCCATTTTCCATTTTCCATTTTCCATTAATATGTGTGTTTCAATTGAAAAATTTCCGTCGGTTGAGCGTGTTCCTATAAAAGTCAGCGAAGGGTGTCTGTTTGTCAGTGTGATATATACGCCGGATTTGGGAATGAGATAGTTTTTTATAAGGTTTATGTTTATTGTGGGTACAAGCTCTTTGCTCCCGAGCCCCTGGCCTTTTACCTGTTTGCCTTTTATTTTGTACGTATGTCCTAAGAATCTATTGGCTTTGATGATGTCTCCGTTTTTGATAAATTCCCTTATTATTCTTGAATGAACTCCTATGCCGTCGATTTTAACCTCTTGTATTGCTTCAACTTCAAAATGCTTTTTTAAAAGATTCAAATCGCCGCTTCTGTTTTTACCGAATCTGAAATCTTTGCCGGTGACTGTTTTTGTAATGTTTAATTCTTTTAAAATATTGATAAATTCAATCGGGCTCAGATCTTTAATATCATTCAAATCAAAAAATTTGCAGGGAAGTGTCGTGTAATCACACCTGTCGGTGCCGGGGGTTAAGTTACTTCCTTTTTCTATTACGATAATCGTATCGGCTCTTTTTATCAAAGCCTGATGGCCTAAATGCATTCCGTCAAATCCGCCTATTGTTACCGTCATGAGGAAAATATAATTTCAAAAAATTTTTTTAACGTTTGATTAATAACGTTTATCGTTTTTTGCGTTATTTTATGCTCCTTTTGTACACTCCGGTATACTGTGCGTGATTTATTACGTATGGTCTGATTTTATCTAAAAAGCACTTGATTGTTAAGCCCGGTTTTAAATGCAGTTTCTTATCAAGCGCAATCGCCGTTATGACATAATGATGCGCTTTGCCCGGAGGCGGGCATGGTCCCCCGTATCCTATTT
>NZ_JBMYAU010000011.1:0-15247 GCF_053994455.1 Nautilia sp.
CACCTGCGGCGGCAACCCCAAGAATTATCCAATCAAATTTTACAAAGCTCATATAAGTTAAGAATGCCGCAAATGTTGAAAACGGAATTACAAAACTAAGGGTTACAGCCAGTTTTTTGGCGTCAAACCCGAGCAGAATCATTATAGGCATTAAAAGCGCTCCGCCTCCGATTCCGAGCAGTCCGCTTATAAATCCCACAATCGCTCCTATAAGCACCATAACCCACTGTTTGTTGTAGTGGAATTTCTGCTCTTTTTTACCAAAAAGTATCATACTTCCGCTGAAAAATAAAAACAGAGCAAAAAACCATTTTACTTCATGAACGGGTATTTGTTTTGAATACATAGCCCCAACCGGTGCAAAAGCCGCAAGTGAAACGGCAAGCGGCAGGGCGAATTTGATATCCAAAACCTTTCTTTTAATATTCATAATTGTAGCCGTTACGGTTGTGGAAGTGTTTACAAAAAGTCCTATCGCTTTTGAAAAGTTAAAATCAATTCCCATCCAGTGCAAAACAGGAATTAAAGCAACGGCGCTTCCCACGCCTCCGAGAGCGAAAAATGCGCTTAAAACGGTTGCAATTATAAATATTTCAAAATAAAACATTTTTTATTCCTTTTATTAAAATAAAAAAGGGGAAATTAATTTTCAAGGAATTTTTTAGCTTCCCCGCCTTTTAATTTTTTCATAAGTTCAAGCAGCCCCTCTTCAAGAAATTTCGCATTAAATCCTTTTTCTCTTAAATACATTGCCGCAAAAGGTGAGCGGTTGTTTCCTGGACATGCGGTTACTATTACTTTGTCTTTCGGGAGTTTGTCAAGATTTGCTTCAAGCTCGTTTGCCGCAATATCCGTTGCGAATTTAACTTCCCATACCTTTTTTTCAAACGGCATTCTTATATCCACCAAAACGGCTTTATCTTCTTTGTAAAGTTTTAAAAATTCTTCCAAATTTATTTTAATTTCTTTATTTCCCGCAGGCGTTGCGTATTTGAGCATATGTTCTCCTTTTTTGTTGAAATTATAGTTTTTTACGGTTAATACAATGTGAAGAAAAGAGTCAGTTTTCCTCTTTTCTTCTCGGATCCGTGGAATAAGCGAACATAGGCACGTATACAAGGGTTAAAAACGTTCCTATTAAAAGCCCGCCGATTGCAACGTCGGCAATAGGTGAGAGTCTCTCAAGCCCGATAGCCTGTTCGAGTGCGATGGGAATCATTCCGGCGATGGTACCGAACGCCGTCATCATAACGGGACGGAATCTGATTTTAATAGCCGCAACGGCGCTTTCAAACGGTGCGATTCCCTGATGTTCGTACTCTTTATAAAAGTCTATTAAAAGTACGGCGTTTTTGATAATGATACCGAAAAGCAGCAACAATCCCACCATACTCGGCATACACGAAGGTTTGTTTGCTATTAAAAGTCCCCACATACCTCCGATCATAGAAAGCGGAAGCACCACTATCATAATGAGTGAAAGTCTGAGTGAACGGTAAACGACCATAAGCGTCAGAATAAGAACGATTACACCGATCACCACGGCTTTAATGAGCCTTGAAAAGGCATTGTTTAACTCTTTCATATCCCCTGACTGGTGATAATTCATAATACCGTGTTCGTGAAGCAGTTTATCGGCGTCGTCGGTGATTTTGCTGATTGCCCTTTTTTCCCTGTATCCCTGGGCTTCTATCGAGTATTCAAGGTCGTTTCTTTCGATTTTGCTGTAAGTGAAATGCGTTTTTATTTTCGCAAGCTCGCTTAAAGGCACCGTTCCCGTTTTTGTTGTTATAGGCAGCATTTTAAGGGTTTGCAGGTTTTTGGAATAATCGCCTAAAAATCTCACCCTTACAAACTGTACGTTCATTGAAGCGAGCGAACTTGAAATTGAAGCCGCCTGATCTTTTATCGCAATCTGGGAAACGATGGCAGCAGGTGTCAAACCGTAACTCAGCGCTTTGTTTTTGTCTATAATAATTTCGGCTTCAAGGAAGTCTTTGTCCCAGCTGATCATCGTGGTTGTGAGGCCTTTGATGTTTTTTATTATATTTTCCGCTTCTCTCGCCTTTTGAGGCAGGTTTTCGTAATTTTCGCTTCTGAACTCAATTGCCAAAGGTGCGTTGATTGTGGAAAGCGCAGTGGCTCCGTAATCAAACACCGCAAGGTTTTTAATACCTTCTATTTTTGCAAGTTTGTCTCTTACTTCTTTTTCAAGCTGCCATATTGTTTTTTTTCTGTGAAACCTGTCAACGGCTATAATGGTCATGCCCACGCTGTTTCCGCCTCCGTTTCCGCTGATTGATAAAACCCCCTGTTCCGTTCCTATTGCAATTGAGCTTTTTTCAAGCCACGGCTGATTATTGAGCCACTTAAGGAACGGTTTGAGTCTTTTAGCCGTTTCGTCGGCATTGAGGTTTGATGAAAACTCGATTTTTGCTTTCATAATACCGGTATCCATCGGAGGCATAACGTCTCTTCCGATTGTCGGGACTATGTTTTTCATTGTCATTGCAAGCACTATAACCGCACCGGCTATTAATAAAAATCTTCTGAAAATTTTAAATTTCCCGTTTGAAAATTTGAGAATTCCTATATACGGGGTTATAAGTTTAGCGATTGTATTTTGATACAGAGTTTCAAAGAATTTTTCAAATTTTGTTTTGTTTGTTCCGTTTTTATAGAGATATTCGGAAAGTTTGGGTATGAACGTTACGGATAAAAACCAGCTGATCAGCAGCGCCACTATTAACGTTTCAATTAACGGTCTGAATATTTTTTCGGGATATCCTCCTACGAACATCAACGGGAAAATAATTGCAATTGTGGATATGGTTCCCGCAAATACGGGCATAAGCACTTCTTTTGTTCCGTTGTAAATGGCGGTTTTGAGCTCCTCGCCGGATTCTATGTGCCGTTCGATGTTTTCAAGAACGACGACGGCGTCGTCGGTGAGCATACCGAGCGCAAGGATAATGGCGGTGTAAATAATAATGTTCAGTTCACCCCCGGTGAGGTATAAAAACGCCAAAACACCGAAAAACACCATGGGGATGGAGATTGCCGCAGCCGCAAGCGCCCTCAGGTTGGCAAGGAAAAACAGTAAAACTATCAATGTAAAAGTTATAGCGTCACGCAAAGCTTCTATCATATTGATATTTGCCGTTTCGACAAGGTTTCTTTGAGTGTCCGAAACGCTTACTTTGATATTCGGATATTCACGCTGAATTTTTTTCATCATCTCTCTTGCGGCGTCGCTTGTTGCAAGAAGGTTTCCGCCCGGGGCCCTTTGAACAGATACGGCTATTGAAGGCGTGTTGTTTCCTATATATGCGCTGTTATTTGTTTTATAGCTCCACTTTACTTCCGCAATGTCGGAAAGTCTGAGATTCGGTTTGATAAAAAGGTTTTTGAGTTTTTTAATATCGCTTTCGTTTCCGTAAAAAGTAAGTGTTAAAAACGAATCTTTACTTTTAATAAAGCCTATGGGAAGGTCGATATTTGACGTTTTGAGAACTTTTATGAAATTATCCAGGCTCAGGCCGTATTTTTCCATTTTTAATGGATCGATTTTAATCATAATGGAGCTTTGGTATCCCCCGAAAATTTCCACGTTACCGATGTTTTTATCGCTGAGAAGTTTCGGTTTTATAAAGCTGTCGGCTATTTTTCTTATTTCTTCAAGGGTTATTGAGCCGTTTTTGGGACTCAGTGAGAACACGTCCACAGGAGCGGTAAACGCACCCACTATATAAATAGCAGGAGTCGATCCTTCGGGCAGTTTCCCTTTGATTCTGTTGAGTGCGTTGCTCACATCCACCGCTGCCGACTGGAGCGTTTTTTTATAGTCGAATATTACATGCACTATTGAAAAGTTGGCAACGTTTGTGGATTTTATCTCATAGATATTGCTAAGCGTTGCCATCTCTTCTTCTATCGGTTTGGACACGGTTGTCGCCACCACGTTTGCGGGGGCTCCGGGCACCTGGGTGAATATTACCACTTCCGGTCTGTTTGAATCCGGAAAGAGGTTTTTTGGCATTTTTATAAGTCCGATGATTCCGAATACGAACATACCGAGTATAATCGCAAACAGAAAATGCGTTCTTTTATGAAAAAACTCAAACATTTTTATCCTTTGGTATATTAGTTATTTGTATATTTGTCATTAGCATATTGGTGTTTAATTTTTCATTCTCCATTCTCAATTCTCCATTCTCAATTCTCCATTCTCAATTCTCCATTCTCAATTCTTACGGGGTATCCCGCTTTTATTCTGAGCAGAATATCCGGTTTTGCCACTATTACGGGGCTTGTTATATTTTGATTTATAAGGGCGTATTTTTCTCCCTGGGCGAGTATTTTTACCTCTTTTATGTAGGTTTTGCCGTCGTTTACCGTGAATACGTAGTTTTTACCGTTAACCGTCAGAATTGCGTCGTAAGGCAAAAACACGCCTTTTCCGCTGTATTCGACCACTTTAATGTTTACTTTTTCCCCGTTAAGAAGTGTCGGGTCGTTTACTTCGGCTTTGAATGTTTTTAGCGAATTAAACGTATTGTTTAAAGGTTTAAGGTCGTAAATTTTACCTTTGTATACGATTTGTTTATAATCTTTCGGAAGTATGATAAACAGGTAATTTCCATCTTTAGGCGTAATTTTAAGTATCGGTTTGCCCGTAAACGCTATGTCGTTTTTGTTTAGCATTTTTGCACTGACTACACCGTTGATAGGCGATTTTAACGTTGTATACGAGAGATTGTTTAAAACCGCCTGTCTGTTTGCGTACAGGGCTTTTAATGAGTTTTTATCGGCTTTGATCTGTGCTTTTAATGTAGCTATTTTGCTCTCTTCGTTCTGGTACTGCTCTATGGAGGCCATTTTTACATCAAGGAGTTTTTTTGTTCTTTCATGGGTGGCTTTCAGATTGCCGAGGTTGATTTTTTCGGCCGTTATTTTGTTTTTAACGGAATTTATTTGGGAATTTATCTCTTTAAGTTTCGCGTTCAGATCCGTGCTGTCTATTTTTGCCACGGTCTCGCCTTTTTTCACTATGTCGCCTAAATTTTTTACGTATAAGATTTTACCGGCGAATTTTGTGTTGATTAACACCTCTTTGTCGTTTTTTACAGTGGCTATGTAAGGCAGGGTCAGCGTTTTGCTTTCGATTTTAGGGGTGAGTGTTTTTACAACTATAGCGATTTGCTGTGCGGGCGGGAGTTTTTCATTCGCCGCCTGTCTTTTTTTGATAAGTCTCATACCGCTTAGGGCTAAAACTGCCGCAAGTATTATCGGGATTACGATTTTTAATATTTTCATTTGAACACCTTTTTAAGATTTTTTCCGTAGATTAACGCTTTTTGTGCGATTAGTGTGTTTTTCAGTGCGATCAGGTTTGCAAGGTTCGCTTTTTCTTTTGCAAGGTCGTCTTCGTATTTTAAATATTCGTCGACGGTCATCGTGTTTAGTTTAAACGCCGTTTTGGCACCTTTTAAAAGTTCCTCTTTTAACGATATCGATTCTTTTGTTGAGAGAAGCTGTTTTTTGATTTCTTTTAGGGATGCGTTTATATAATTTATCTGCGCGCTTAAATCCTTTAACGTTTTTTGGATTTCAAGTGATGTTTTAGACGCTTGAATTTTGGCTTTTTGGATTTCGGAGTTGTTTTTTTTGTCGAATATGTCCCATGTAACGTATATTCCCGCGCTTGCAAAATCTTCGGTTATATAGCTGCCGGTATTGTAGGCTTTTGCGTAAGCCCTGTAACCCTGGATTTTCAGTATGACTTTCGGGAGATGCGCGTCTTTTTTTATTTTTATGTTGAAAGAATCGGATTTCAGTTTTTCTTTAAGCGGTTTTACCGCGAAAAATTCGCTTTTTTCGATTTTATTTGAGGTAAGTTTGACAGGCGAATCGATTTCGCTCATTGTTAACGTATAAATTTTGGATTTCATATCCTCTATTTTGGTCTGGATTTGCGAAATTTTGTTTTTGACGGCTATTAGGGAGTCTTTAAGCCTTAGGAGTTTAAATTCCGGAATTCTTCCCGCATCGACCCCCGCTTTTATTGCTTCGTACGTGGTTTGAACCGATTTTTCCTGGGAAAGCAGGGCGTTTTTAAGCGCAAAGAGATAATTGAAATTGCTTATATAAATTATTAGAGCGCTCTGCCTTTTAAGTAGGTTGATTTTCGCCTGATATTTAGTTGCGTTAAGCAGATGTTGCATTTTCTTTTTACTGTCGTAAATTTCTTTGATAAAAACAGGCATCGATATGTTAAATCCTAATTTGTAAATATTTCTTGAAAACGGAAGGCTGCCGCCTGTCGTCATTATTTTCGTACTTTCGGTCGGGGGCAGGGGAACCATACTTGCGGGTGTGGAGAAATGTTCGGCCCCGGCCGTAAGAGTGAGTTTCGGATAAAGGGAATATGTTACGCTTTTTTTGTTCGTTTTCATCTCTTTAATCATTAAACTGTCGAGTTTCGTATCCGGAATGTATTCGATTTTCGAGAGCAGGGAATCTATAGTGGCTGCGTTTAAAAGAATCGATGATGTCAATATTATTGAAAATTTTTTCATTTGTGTGCCTTTATGTAATGTATTACCGCCTTGTATATTTCCTCCGTAATGTTAAAATCCTTTTCGAGTCTGTCTTTTTGCAGGATTCCGCTTATTTTTTCCCTTACTTTCAGCGTGTTTGCGTATGTCGTAAATGTGGATATCACCATTGTCTGAATAAAAAACGGATTGAGGTTTGTATGTTTTAAAATCAGTGTTAGGTGTTTTAATGTCTTTGATATGACTTTTAGCGTATCGTCACTAAGGTGGGCGGCTTCGCTGGTTATTTCCTTTGAAAAAAGCTTTGCGACACACGGGTTTTTTATAAAAAAGTTTCCGAGTTTGAAGATGTATTCTTTAAGGTTTTCTTCTAAAGAATCTTTTAATTCGAATTCGAGTTTTGAAAATTTTTCAGTAAAAATTTCATTATATAAAGCTTTTTTGTTTTTGAAATGGTAATAAATCGCCGGTTTTGTTATTCCGATCCGGTTTGCCACCTCTTCGAGGGATGTGTTTTCATACCCTTTGGTTGCAAAAAGCTTAAGAGCCGTTTTTAAAATTTCTTCTTTGGTCGCCATTCTTATCCTTACTTACTGGTCGGTAAGTGAAATTGTAATACTTTTTTGATAAAATAGCAAGAAAAAAGGCGGAAAATGAAAAAAATTTTTTCGGTTTTGTTGCTGTTTGTGTTTGTATCCGCATCGGACAGCACCGGTTTGAACGATAAAATCTCTCAGCTGAGGGCGGCTTTGCAACAGCTTGAAAAAAGGGTCGATTCACAGGAGAAAAGAATTCGAAAACTTGAAAAGGCGCTGAATATCCAGCAAAAGGAAATCGTCAAAAGCAGTGAAAAGGTAAAAAAAGAGATAGCGGCGAAGCTTGCGGTTAAAAACTGTAACAATATAAAAATAACCTCCCTTAAATACACCTACCATAACGAGGTTTTGCCTTATTACGATTTAAGCGTTACTTTTAAAAACGGATATCCTAAAAAAATCGTATTTTTAGAAGGGGATCTTGTTGCGGAAGACGGGGACGGTGTGAAAATACTTAACGATTTTGTAAAAAGGAAAATATCAATTCCGTCGGGGAAAAGCGTTACCGTTGAAAAAACGCATCAGTTGAATTCCGATTTGGAAAAATATTTAAAAGACGAAAAACCCGAAAATTTAAAAATATATTTCGACTTAATAAGGGCGGAATTTGCCGACGGTACTGTTTTGGAGTGCAATTAACATTCGACTTTTTCGTTTAATATTTTAAGTTCCCGGCAGCTGAATCCCGCTTTCAGCCTTGCCGCCACGTTTAAATCCTTTTTTTTCCAGTCTATGAAAAAACCGTCGACTATTTTAAAATATGTTTCAACCGGTTCAAGCCCCTCTCTTTTGCATTCCCACTTGAACCATTTATCGCCTTTTTGAACGTGGGGTATTTCTTCTTTTAAAATAATGAGGAGCGCGTCGATTACCTCCTGTGCAAACGGATCGTTTGTTTTTGAGAGCCTGTTTATTATTTTTTCGTTTGCGTCGAGTCCCCCCGCTTCGTACCATCTCGGAATTATTGCCATTCTCGATAGAAGATCTGGGGTTTTTCGGGAAGCTTCGAACAGTGAGGCGTGAACGGGGAAATCCCCGTATTTATAGCCCGTTTTTTCAAGCAGGGCGTTTATTGTTTTAAAATGCCTTATTTCATCCTCTGCGACTTCAAGCCAGTCGAAATAAAACTCTTCAGGCAGGTTCGGGAATCTGTAACACGCATCTAAGGCAAGATCTATGGCGCTGTATTCTATATGGACTATTGCATGAAGAAGCACCGCCTTTTTTTCGTCCGTTTCAAAGCCTCTTCTTCTCGGAACCCGTGCGGGATGGACTATTTCACAGAAATCTGCGTAACTCGGTTTTTCGAAAATTTTAGGTTTTTCATCCGATTTAAAATCTAAATTGTCTTTTTTATTCCACAATTCATTATAAAACATATCGAATTTTTCATTTATATTGCCGCACTGAATTATTTTTTCTAAATTTTTATAAAAAGACATCTTTTTTTCCTTTTTTGTGCTACAATTCTCAAAAGCGTTATATTCCGGTATATATAACCGTAACGGATTGTTTAATTATATCATTAAAGGCAAAAAATGTTAATCGATAAATTTAACCGTAAAATAGACTATATCAGGGTGTCGGTTACGAGCAGGTGCAATTTCAGGTGTCTTTACTGTATGCCTAACACACCTTTTGAATGGGAACCGCACGAAAATATTTTGAGATACGAAGAAATGTTCGAGTTTTTGCGTCTTGCAATCGACGAAGGCGTTAACAAAATAAGAATTACGGGCGGGGAGCCCCTGCTCAGAAAGGATCTCGATGTTTTTGTCAAAATGCTGCACGATTACAAACCCGAACTCGATCTCGCCCTTACCACAAACGGATATTATCTTAAAGAGTACGCCAAAAAACTGAAAAAAGCGGGACTTAAGCGGGTGAATATGTCGCTTGATTCCCTAAAGCCGAAAACAGCCGCAAAAATCGCTCAAAAAGAAATGCTTGAAAAAGTTTTGGAAGGTTTGGATGAGGCTTTAAAAGCTGGGCTTAAGGTAAAACTCAACACGGTGGTTATGCAGGGTATAAACGACGGGGAAATTGTGGATCTTCTGGATTTTGCGAAATCTAAAGGTGTTACGATAAGGTTTATAGAATTTATGGAAAACGAAAGGGCGTATCCCGGAATCAAGAGGGTGGATTCACAGGAGATACTTGATAAAATCGCCGAAAAATATAAATTTAAAGAACTTCCTAAAGACAACAGCGCAAGCAGGTATTTCGAAACGGACGGGGGGTATGTTTTCGGAATAATAGAGCCCCACAGCGAGGATTTCTGTAAAAGCTGCAACCGTATACGCCTTACGGCGGAAGGGTATCTGATTCCGTGTCTTTTTTTTACGGAAAGCTATAATATAAAAGAAGCCCTCAGAAAAGGCGATATAAACAGGGCTGCGGAAATTTTAAAAGAAGTGGTGGCAAATAAACCCGAAAAAAACGACTGGCAGGAAGAGGAAGTTTCAACAAGGGCGTTTTGGGAAACGGGAGGGTGATTTAATGGAATCAAATGAAAAGTGAAAAGTGGAAAATGTAAATAATATAAATCCAAATAACTAATACACCAATAACAAATAACCAATATACCTACATCAAAAGGAGGGGAATGGAAGAAATTAAAAAAGCCGCAAAAGCGATAAAGGAAGCCGAATATCTTTTAATAACGGCCGGGGCTGGGATAGGGGTTGACAGCGGATTGCCTGATTTCAGGGGAAATGAAGGGTTTTGGAAGGCGTATCCGGTTGCTAAAAAGCTCGGACTTAATTTTCAGGCGCTGGCAAATCCGAGATGGTTTGATATAAATCCACGCCTTGCATGGGCGTTTTACGGACACAGGCTGAATATGTACAGAAATACAGTTCCTCACGAAGGTTTTAATATACTTCTTAATATGCCCCATAAAAAGTTCGTGTTTACTTCCAATGTAGACGGACAGTTTCAAAAAGCAGGGTTTAGCGAAATGAAAATTGCGGAGATTCACGGAAGCATTCATTATCTTCAGTGCAGCGAACCCTGCGGTGATACGATATGGGAAAATAACGAAATTATAGATGTTGACGAAGAAAAATTCGAGGCATGCAATATTCCGGCGTGCAGGGTGTGTAAAAAAACCGCAAGACCTAATATTTTAATGTTCAGCGATTTGAGGTTCGTAAACAAAAGAGTGGACTTGCAGCTTGCAAGATTCGAGTACTGGCTCTCGCAAATTGACGGCAAACTTGTTATAATTGAGATTGGAGCGGGAACGGCCGTGCCTACCGTCAGAATGACGAGTGAAAAAATAAGGCGCAGTTTCGACTCCGTATTAATCAGAATAAATCCCCTTGAAGCCGAAGGTGCCGATATTAGGATAAAAAAAGGAGCGCTCGAAGCTTTAAGAGAGATTAAAAAATATTATTAAAGGTTAAAAATGAAAAAATTTTTTTTGGGAATGTTAATTGGTGTATACGCTTTTGCTTTTAACGCAAACACGACATATACGTGCAAAACACTCGGTATAAGTTTTGCCGATAAAAACGGTAAAATGGTAAACGTGCCGAATACGTCGAAAACCGCTGATAAGATGAAAAATATTTTAAAACAGCTTTATACCGTTAAAATAAAACCGGTGTCAAAAGGAATGGAAATTTATGTCGGGGACAAAAAGGAGCTGTTGGGGTATGTGAAAAAAGTTAAAAAAAATATAAATTTATACAAAACAGAAGCCGGCGACGTTTATCTTTTGACGGATGAAAACGCTTCGCAGATAGGTGTTAACATTCCTTCACAGAAAATGATTATTTATTATCAGTGTAAATGAGATTGTTTGTTTACGGCAGTCTGAAACGAAACAAAAGGCTTCATTACTATCTCAAAAACGCTTCTTTTTTGGGATATGCCGAAACGTTGAAAAAATATCCCCTTGTAATCTCCGAAAACGGCTGGTATCCTTATCTGCTTGAAAAATCTGGATGCGGTTTTTACATTAAAGGAGAACTTTATGAAATTAATTACAATCTTTTAAAAAAACTCGACAGACTTGAAGAGGTTCCCCATTGCTACCGCCGCAGGAAGATATATGTTAAAATCGGTTCGAAAAGCACCCGGGCGTTTACTTATTTTTTTGCAAAAGAGAAAAAATTTTTGAAAAAAGAGCTGATTAAAGAGTTTTAGTTTATATAAAGTTTAATTTAATTAAATAAAATTAAAATAAAAAAGGCGGAGATGAAAAGGAAAATTTTAATTGTTGAGGACGATGTAAGCCTTAATGAAACGGTTAAGGATTTTTTGGATATGAGCGGGTTTGAGACTCTGAGCGTTTTTGACGGCGAAAGCGCGGTAAACGAAGCTTATGAAAAACATTACGATTTAATACTCTTAGACGTTAAGCTTCCGAAAAAAAACGGTTTTGAGGCTGCCCACGAAATAAGGGGGTTTACGGATGTTCCGATAATTTTTATAACCTCCCTCAGTGACGAAAAGGATGTTGAAAACGGTTTTTTAAGCGGCGGGGACGATTATATAAGAAAGCCGTTTTCTCTTAAAGAGCTTAAATTCAGAATCGACGCCGTTTTAAGAAGAATATACGGAAACATCGAAAAAGTGGATTTGGGAGACGGCTTTGTTTTTGACGTTAATAATTTGGAACTGATAAAAAACGGAAAACCCGTACACCTTAAAACGAAAGTGGCGAGGCTTTTGAACCTGTTTGTAAAACACAAGGGGGAGGTGCTTAGCAAGGAGAAAATTTTCGGCGAAATATACGATTTTGACGAAACGCCGAATGAGGCGTCTTTAAGAACGTTTGTAAAAACGCTCAGAAACGTTTTAGGAAACGAAAAAATAAAAACCGTAAAAGAAGTGGGGTATAAATTTGTCTGCTGAAAAAGAGAGTTTAAGACGTTTTATTTTTGTATATGTGATTTCCACCCTTTTTTTGGTCGGTATAGGGGAGTGGATTTATTATAAATCGGCCGTTCATAAAATATACGACGAGGAATCAAATTACGTTTTAAACGAACTGAAATTGGCAATGCCTCAGAGTATGTTCGGATTCAGGTTTTTTAACAACAAAAGCGATATTAACATTTCTATTTACAGAAACGGCGTTTTAATGTACGGGAAGGACGTAAAAATAAAACCCCGGGAATGCTGGATTGAAAACAAAACGATTTACTGTCATTACGAGCTTCCGAGACGTTGGGGGAAAATAGAGTTCGTAGGATTTAAGCCGTTTGACTACGGACCGATAAAGAGGTTGAAAAGGGAGCTTTTCATATTTAACGCCGTTATTTTTGTATTTATAGTTTTTATAGCGTATGTATTGGGAAAAATGTTTTTAAGGCCCGTAAAAGAGGCGATTTTATCGCTTGAAAATTTTATCCGGGACGCAACCCACGAAATGAACACCCCCATAAGCATAATAAACACCAATATAGAGATGCTCGAAATGAAAGACGTAAATTTAAAAGAATTTGAAAGAATCAGGTTTGCCGCCGAAAGGCTTGAAAAGATATTTAAAGATCTGACGTTCATAAAACTGAACCATAAAATTAAAAACAAAAATTTTCAAAATGTCGATTTGAAAGGGCTTATATGCGAAAGACTCGGAATATTCGAAACCATATCCGAAAAAAAGGGTGTGAAAGTAGTAAAAAGGTGTGAAAATCTTACGGTAAAAGCCGACAGGGATGATATCGTAAGGATAGTCGACAATCTTCTTTCGAACGCTTTTAAATACGCGCCGTCCGGTTCGGAGGTGAGGGTAGTTCTTAACAAAAACAGGTTTTCGGTGCTTAATAAGGGAAAAATAAAAAACGTAAAAAAAATAACGGACAAGTTTTACCGTGAAAACGAAAGCGAAGGCGGGTTTGGGCTCGGACTTTATATAGTGAAAAAAATCTGTGAAAGTTACGGATATAAACTTAATATAAAAAACGAAAACGGATTTGTGAAAATATCCGTTGAATTTAAATAGAACATTCCTTGAGAGTAGGCAGCTCAATTTTTAATTTTTTAATTTCATCCAAAGCGGCTTTTTTAAAACCTTCAACCTTTTTGACTGAATAAAGAACTTTTTTACCGTCCCTTTTTGAATCTAAAAATCCGGCTTCTTTCAGTATTTTAAGATGCCTTGAGAGGCGGGACTGAAGCATTTCAAAACTTGCTTCAAGCTCGCATACGCATTTTTCCTTGTGCATAAGCAGAAATTTTAATATTTTTATTCTCGTTTCGTCTTTAAGGGCGGATACGGTTTTTAAAAACTCATCCATTTTCAGCCTTTAAATATCTTTTTTATGTTTTTAGCGGTATTTATAAAAGTTATACTCCACATAAAAAATAATAGCCAAAAAATTCCAAATCCCAAAATATCTATTATTTCAATATTCAAAGTTTTTGATATCAGATGAGTAGAAGCCGTAAAAGCTCCAAGCGGGAATATAAACGCCCACCATGCCATTGAGTAGTTAAGCTCATGTTTTTTAATGTATCTTATCGTCATTATTATTGACATTACAAGCCACCAAAGCCCGAATCCCCAAAAAAGCAATGCAAAAACGTAAAACGGCTCTTTAACGGTTATAAATGACGTTTTTGAAACTATGTTTATCAAAGCTATATTTCCAGCGCCGATAGGACCTAGGTTAATCCATACCGTAGGTGCCACTTTTCCCGGAAGCGGAGAGTGAAGGATTAGTCTGTAAATGATGATTGCCAAAAGTGCGAGATAGAGAAAGAATCCTCCTCCCCATCCCAAAACATTTATCAAAGTAATAATTTCCTGATAAATTCCCGTATTTAAAGGCTCAAAAAACGCTCCGGCTATAGGGATTACAATAAGTCCCACAGGCGGAATATACCATCCCGGATTGATATGATGAATTTCGATATTTTCATGGCAAAACATTATAAAAGAGATTAAAAAAGCAAAAAATATGGTAAGCAGAGCCCCGGCGAGCCAGAAAATTTCGCCTAATTTAATATTGTTGAAAATGATGATAAATCCTCCCGCAATTACCAGCATTGCCACGGCTATTGTAGGATAAAACGCGGAAATTACGGGATGAAAAAGGTCTTTTTTAGCGTCTTCGAAAAATAAAAACCACCTTAGTGTCCAAAAAACCAAAAAAACAAAAAACATACCTACATTAAAATAAAAAAGCATTTTTGAAACGGAAAGCAAAACAGGCAGATATCCGCTGAAAAGCTTACAGCTTACGGCAAGTATTCCCGTACCCATAATACTCGCAAACCATGACGGTGCGAAATTTTTAATGTAATCCATAAACAACCTCCTCTTTTTTTTGTATTATATCACTAAATTATAAACATATCAAGATAATTTGATATAAGTTAATAGATTTGTTTAATTTTTATTTGTTATTGGTAGATTGGTTATTGGAGTTAGTTAGGGTTGTTAGAGTTAATTAAGATTATATTTTTTATTTTTTTGTTCTGAATATTCTACTATTCACTGTTTAGTTTTTACTTTTCGCTAGAAAAATACCGTTAAAAATATAAGTTTATATTCAGTTTATATTTGTTTTTTATAATTTCAGTGTTAATAAAAAAAACATAAAGGAGATCAAATGAAAAGATTAGCTATAGCAGCATTGGTTGCGGCAAGTTTATTTGGATTTAATTCAATTAATGGGGCACCTGCTAACAGTCAGAATGCAAATACACAGACATATTATAATACACCTGTGTTAAAAGGTAAAGTTGTAAAAGCTTATGTCCAACCGGGATATGGTGTAAGAGGTTATGATTGGCTTTTTATGGATGTGGATGCAGGTAACGGTAAAATTTATAAAGTTGGAATTGCACCGACATTTATAATTTCAAATCTTCCCATTAATGAAGGTGATGAAGTTGAGGTAAGAGGGGTGACTCCATCTAATTGGCCTGATGATTCAATAAGAGCATGGGACATAAACGATTTAACACAAAAAAAAGATTATCCTATAACCGGAACTGCCAGAGGCTGGGGCAGAGGTCCGGGTTGGAGATGGAGATAATAAAATGGAAAACAAAGATATTTACAAAATCATTCTTTTGATTTTTCTTTTTTTTCTTTTAATGCCGGTATTTAGGTTTTTAATTTTTAAGCTGTTC
>NZ_JBMYAU010000012.1:0-6489 GCF_053994455.1 Nautilia sp.
TTGGCAGTTATCACTACCACCACCCGTGTGGGGTAGTAAGGATTTCTCACTACAAAAATATTAGGCCTTTTAACGTTTTTTTTCAGATTCAAAAAACTGTTTACATAATCTTTCGTTCCTATCAGAAAAATATCCATGTCTTTTTTTAACGTATCGGTGTCGTAGACATACAGCTTCCTGTATTTGATTATACTTCCCAAATATCCCGAAATTCTTGCTCCTATAGTCAAAAAATTTGCGTTTTTAGTTTGGGTTATTATACCTATGGAAACCGGACTGAAATTTTTATAATCAAGTACGTAATCTCGGTAGCTTAAAAGATTGTCTTCAATGTTTTTAAAATCGTAATCTATTTTAAGATAACTTTTATCCCACAACACCTCCGTCCACAGTTCCGAACTGGAAGGGTTTTCACAGCAGTTCATACAATAATGCTGGGTTGCCATTACTTTCACTTTATTTATATCTTTAATAAGGGAAACGGGAATCTGTATGTTGTAAGCATACAAATCTATATTCGTGTCTATCTGCTGCTGGTATAAAACCACTCCGTTAAAAAACAGTACGAAAGCACTTCTCTGTTTTACAAGTGCTTTTGAGGGTATGTATTCTATATGTAAAACGGCTTTTTTTACTTTTACTCTGTTAGGCAGCGGTATTGATATTTTGGTTTCCCCCTGTGAACCCCTTAAAATATCGCTCGGGGGGTAAAATTCGGATAGTTTGAAAACGGACGTTTTTCCAAATACAAAAATACTAAAGAGTAATAACAAAAACAGTTTTTTCATCTTCTTCCCCTTCCGTTATTTTCACCTCGAGTTCCAGCAGCTCTTCAAAAAACATTGTATAAAATTCCGTAAGAAAATAATCTTTTTTATAAATCTTTTTAAAAGGCGAATTTTCGTGATAAATTATTATTTCTTTATCATCTTCGTTAATAGCCGCCTGAAAGGTTCCCAGCGAATATGTGTGCAGAAAATAATTAAGATATATAAATACACTTTCAAGATCATCCCCGTTGTTCACAATAACATTTTTTAAAAATTTTTTATTTTCATTATAAAAGTTTTTTGCACTCAGTTTGCAAAGATACTCATAATCGTCTTCGTCACCTATTTCCAAAATAGTTCTTAGAATGGAGGACAAAAGGTCTCTTTCTTCAAACTCTATTTTTTCAGGTATTAAATCCGTTTCCTCATTAGATATCTTCATTTTTCTCGCTTTTTTAAAAATAGCCATCTTTTATCCTTTTGCCAATGATTTTTTCCTAAATAAAATTATATCCAATATGTTAGTAACAAACTCTTTCGTAACGGCTTTGTATGCCCTTAAAAAATCCTTAAATGTAAGCTTTACCAGAAACAGAAACGAAGCTATCGGATTTATAGGCTTTTCATCCATAAAATACTGCCATCTCGAACTGCTTGCATATACGAGCTGAACGATTCTTTTTTCCTGTGTTATATTCGAAAAAAGAAATTTCAGCCTTATATTGTGAGCATTGGCATTTACCACTTCACCCTCTACGGCAAACATAACCCCGTATTCATCCTTTATTAAAAATTTCAGTTTTTTATCCCATACATGCTCTTTTAATAGATCGCTCAAATCCTTATCCACCTGAAGCCATATTCCGGTAAGGGATAAATCTTTTACTCTTGCGGAATATGGTTTCTTATTGATATATACAATTGCTTCATCATTCGCCGGTATTCTATGAAACACCCTTTTTTCTGGCTTTTCATGAGCAACAATAATTCCAAGTGCTAAATATAAAAGATTAAACAGTTGCCAAAAACCTAATACTACAAGAGTACCTCTTTCTTCCGGATTGTATATATATTTATAAATTCCCACTATTATGGAAATCAATGTAATATTAAACAATAAATATATCGGCTTATAAAACGGCGTAACAAAATCTTTATCGATATTTTCACCCTTAGGAGTAACAATAAATTTAGGGGATCTGGGTTTTCTTATAACGGAAATAATCGCCGGCAATAGAAAAAGACTCTGCAAAGATTCGTAAACCTCGGAAAAAAACGGCCATCTGTATCTTGAATAGAGATAGTAACTGATTAAAAGCGAAAATAAAAAGTGCGGCATTGCGTATGCCAAAACGTCGTTTAACGTAGCATTATAAATTTTCAGATCAAAAAATATGAAAAGCAGAGGAATTACAAGGAAAATCACCCTCGCAAGTCCGAAAAACCAGAAGACGTTGGCATTTAGATATCCGAGTTTCTGATACCATTTCAGCCCCTTTTTCAAAAGAGGGTTTTTCAAAAGGAAAATCTGTATCATTCCCTGAGCCCATCTTGAACGCTGAACAATAAAAGCCGAAAAAGTTTCGGGCTGAAGACCGAAAACCATTCCCTTGGGATAATAATAACTTTCGTATCCCCTGCTGTGTAGTTCAAGCGCCGTTTCCGCATCTTCAGTAATAGTATCCCCGGCAATACCGCCGACCTCTTCAAGAAACTTTCTTCTTAAAATCGCGGCCGATCCGCAGAAGAAAGAGGCGTTCCAGAAATCAAGGCCTTTTTGGATAAACTCGTAAAACATTTCACTCTCATTCGGAACCTGCCTGAAAATTCTTAGATTTTTTTCTATAGGATCCTGATTGTAAAACTTATGGGGTGTCTGAACCAAAAACAGTTTCGGGTTTTTTATAAAAAACCCTACCGTGTTTCTTAAAAAATCCTGGGTGGGGACATGGTCGCAGTCCAATATCAAAATCAGATCCCCGCTCGTTTTTTTCAGGGCTTCGTTTATATTTCCCGCTTTTGCGTGTTCGTTTTTTTCCCTCGTTATATAATGTACGTTGTCTCCGGCTTTTTCAACAAACGCTTTTATCTCTTCGGCCCTTTTTCTGGCTTCTTCCCTTTTTTTAGGATCCGGATCGTTTAATTTCTGCTTCGTCCCCCCATCGTCGAGTACGTAAACGTTAAACTTCTCCCTCGGGTAATCCATTATACTTGCCATCATAACGGTGGGTTTGATAACATCAAGCGGTTCGTTGTACGTAGGAATATAAATATCAACACTCGGCAGTTTTTCTATCGGAATCTGATCAATCGGAACGCTTTTTCTCTCAAGCAGTCTCAAAGCGATAAAAACCCCGAGCAAAAAAATCAAAAAAGAATACATTTCGGCAAAATAGATGGCGACCGAACCTATTGCGTCTATTACAGAATCGAAATTCAGCGTATAAAGCGTTCTCCACCAGAAATACCTCAGTGAAAACGTCATTGCTGAAATTATAAGAAAAAGTTTTATATATTCGCTGTTCGTTTTTTTATATTTGTCATAAATCACAAGTACTAACGATATTGTAAACACAGTAATGAAAAACTTAAGCTGTATATCGTTAGGAGAATATATCATTATTATAAAAAGAAAAAAAGCCAGAGTAATTAAAAATATGATTTTTAATATCTTAACCACTATTTAACTCCGAAGATTTTTTTCAGTCTGCTTATAGAATATTTTGAAGAACCTGCAATAACTTCTTTTTTTAAACCGAAATCTTTTCTTTTAATTGCAACAGCCCTTTCGTTTATAAGATTATCATTTTCAAGATAATCTAAAATTTTCCACTTTTTTTTGATATCCTCTTTTCTGTCTTCCATATGAAATTTTAAAAAATTATTCATACATTTCCCCTCTTTTTTATGAAATTATATCGACAATTCTTCATTTTTCCTTAACCTTCCGTTGAGAATATATTTAGAGAACGCAAAGCTGGCCGTAAAGGCGGGACTGACCGCATTTAATATATGAATCTGGTTATCTTTTCTCTCCACGAGAAAATCCATTACGAGCTCTTCCGTTTTTTTGTTCAAAAGCTGGGCCCTTATCCCGGGCGTAATGTTTTTAAATCCGCCTTCAAGCCTGTAAACCAGTGTTTTTGCCTCTCTTATCAGATTTTCAGGATTGTAATATTTCATTTCATACAGTGCAAGCTCCCTGAATCCGAAAGAATTTTTAACGAAAAGTTTTACCTCGAGCATTAAAATTTCAAGCATTTCTTTCAAATCGAACCTGCTGCCCATTGTATAGTTTTCCCGCCAAAAAGCCGGAATTGCGGTCGGCCCGATTTTAACATCGCCCGATGACATTAAAGTGATATGCACTCCTAAAAAAGGATTTTTTATATTAGGAACCGGATAAATCTGTGTTTTTACTTTATCTTCACCCGTATATTTTTTATAAAGTCCCTTAAAAGGCAGCATTGTATATTCCAGACCGACCCCGTTTTGATGTGCGATTTTATCGGCATAAAGCCCGGCTGCGTTAATTAAAAAATCGTAACTTCCCTTATAATTTTCATACTTTGTGTTAAATAAAAACTTGACACCTTTTTTTTCCAACTTCTTTTTAAGAACCCTGCACACTTCCATCGGATCGACGCTTGCGGTATTTGGGGAATAAAGGGCGTATTTGCGGGTTTTTGCATTGGGTTCTATCTTTTCGGCTTCTTTTTCCGTGACAATATAAGCCCCGGCGTTATTGGCTACGCTTCTTTTCGCAAGTTCGAAAAGAGTGTTTATCTCCTCTTCGTTTCTGGCAACCACAAGCTTGCCCGTTTCTTTTACGGGTATTGAGTTTTCATAACAGAATTTTTTCATAAGCCTGTTGCCCTCTGCCGTCAGTTTCGCCTTTAACGAATCGCTCGTATAATAAAAGCCCGCATGTAAAATTCCGCTGTTTTTACCGCTTGCGTGAAACGCCTCGTGCGGTTCTTTATCTATTATAACAATATCGTCTCCGGAATTTTGTTTAATCCATTCCCATGCAACCGTCATTCCTACAATGCCGGCACCAACAATCAATACTTTCATTTAACTCCTTTTACACCTTCAAGCAAATTATATTCCGAGTTCCAAAATTTTCCATAAACTTTCAATTTCTTCATCGGAAAAAAGGAGTGTTTTTTTTTCGTTAAAAAGCACTTTCAGCTTTTCCAGCTCAAACCCTCCTCCCATTACGCATTTTTCATGAGCAGGCAGAAAACTTCTCGCCAAAGCGGCTTTTTTTTCTATTTTATTTTCACACAAAAAACATATGAAATCGTTATGAAGCCTCCCCTCTTTTTCCAAAAGGGAAACATAATGTTCTATAACTGCCCTTTTCACATCCCTCTCATGTAAAACACTGCATAAACCGTAAAGAGAATTATAATAAAACCCGTCGATTTTACTCACATCCGTAAAATGTCTGTGAAGCAAATTTATATATCTTTTATAATAAATTGTTTTATTTACGTCAAATAAAAACCTAAAAGGAAGCTGTGTAACGTTTCTTAAACGTTTTATACTGCTTTTTGAAGTTTCCTCTATATTAAAATCAATAAGATACCCCACGTTTATATATGAATGCCTCGCCCCGTAAAACCTGTACAAATCAAAAACTTCCCCCGGGGTGAGGATTCTTACTATCAAATCCTCCTCCCGTACCCTTACCGTATTTAAAACAAAACCTTTCATACGCCTCTTTCAATAATTTTTACCCGAACCGGTTTTATTATTATAGGGTAAAAAATTTAAACCGACTTTAAGCGTATGTATATCTTAAAAAAACCCCTTTTTTCATCCCTTCTTTTTAAAAAAGAACGCGTTAAAACAGTATTTTTACCGTTTTACGTTATTATTTTACAAAAAAAAACTTTTTTTAAATATGACATTTCTGCTCATTTACCGAAAAAAAGGAAATAAATTCAAAAAACTCTTTCACACAAACTGTCATAAATCAAATATTAATAGCCCTGCCAGAAGGTAAAAATTCGATTGATTTCATTTCAAAAAGCCTGAATATAAGTCCAAGTACATTAAAAAGAAAATTGAAAGAGGAACACACCAGTTTTAAAAAACTGACGGAAACCATAAGAAAAAAACTGGCTTATACACTTTTAAAAGAAACGTATCACAGTTTTGAAGAAATTTCATATCTATTAGGATATTCCGAATACAGCCCTTTTTTCAGGGCGTTTAAAAAATGGTTCGGAGCCACACCATCAGAGTTAAAAAAACTTTTTCAAATCCTGCTTTTTTTTAATATTCTCATCATTTTTCCATTTATGTTATAATTAGCAAATTTTTTAAAAAGACAAATAATCTCTTAAAGGAAAAATATGCCAAAATTAGAATTCAAAGACAACTGCGGGTTCGGTCTTTTAGCCAGTATTGACGGCAAACCTACCCATCAGAATGTGGAGGATGCCTTAAAGGCACTTGAGAGAATGATGCACAGGGGAGCGATTGCGGCTGACGGAAAAAGCGGTGACGGTAGCGGTTTATTGTTTTCAATGCCGAAAAAATTTATGCAAAAAATCGCCTCTGAAAACGGTTTTTCGCTTCCTGAGCTGTTTGCAGTCGGAGTTATTTTTTCTAAAAATGAAAAAGACAAAGAAACAATCAAAAACATTTGTGAAAAAAACGATTTAAAAGTACTTTTTTTCAGAAACGTACCGGTTAACAAAAACGC
>NZ_JBMYAU010000013.1:0-10081 GCF_053994455.1 Nautilia sp.
TATCAAACGCAGTTTGTAAAAGAGATTTTTCCCAAAGTTATACATATTCCGATATACGAATATATTAATTATCCGGGTATGAGAGGGCTGTCTCCTTCTTCATGGAAAAAAGACCTTTATCTATTAGGGGACGGTACCGTTATGTTGATAATCGACACTGTAATTTACAAAACCTCCAACGGAAGCGCAATTAGGCTCTCATTCAAAAAAACCCCGGATTAACGTGTAAAACACTTTCCATGTATAAAGCGTCGTTTCAAACAAAAATCAATCCCTACTGTGCCAAAGAAATAACAAAAGCGGTAAAAAAATATCAAAAAACATACAGAAAATACGCCGACAGACAAATCAATATAAGTTTAAACAATTTAGCCAAAACCAAAAAGGAGGAAAAACAAAGCAATGCAAGATTTTGGGGTTCTGTAAACGATTCGGTGAATAAAAGTTTTAAAGACGCTAACAGAATATTAAGAAAAACGACAAACTCAACAAACAAATTCACAAACGGAGGAAAAGAAACTCCGGTAGATTTCGACGAACTTACCGAAGCGGAAAAAGCGGAATATATGAAAAACCACCCTCTAAACACAAATTCTCAAGGTTCAAAGGAAATGATAAAATGTGTAGCTTATAAGTTGTTTATAATACCTCTAAAATATGGAAAGCCTGAAAATCTCTGGGATAAATACGCCGTTTTCAGCAATAACAGCGCCGGAACCGTTTTATTTAAAAATGAAGTAAGAAATGAAATTCTTTTTAAAAAAGGTTACGGTATCGACAGATTTTCTAATCAATATTTTTACACAATAATACAATACACGTTTGTTTATGAAAAAAACGCCGGAAACTGCGTTCCTAAATGTAGCTCATATCACGGACAATACTGTCCTAATTACGATGTTATGATGGACTATTTAGAAAAACTCTAATTCTTTCTAAATTTAATAAATAACAATAATTTCGAATTCCAGAAAATCAACGGGGAAGTTTCTTAAAAACCCCCTGATTTTTGCCGGACTGACTCTGACATCGCCCCCGACACCCGAATATTTTATATATTCAAGCAGCTCTTTAGGATTTGAAAAACTCATTTCATAATACAGTTTTTCAACATTTGCCGGTCTTAACATCTCACAAGCTTTTAAAATTTCCCCTTCGGAGCATATCGGTGATTTGATACCCAAATGTTTATGAAGCGATTTGAACGTGTTTGAAGTGAATACCGCCAGCAGATAGCTTTTATTAAGATTTTTGATTTCCCCAAAAACAGATTCCAAATTATCCGCCCACTGAAGCGCCGAAAAAGAAACCAGCTGATCAAATTCGTATTTTTTTATCAGTTCAAAACACTCTTTTGTGTTAAAATCAGCTTTAACCGTATTGCACGGGTTTCTTTTGAGCATCTCCGCCGAAGAGTCGATTCCCAAATAAAAATCAAATTTTTTATACCTGCAAAGCCCTTCGCTTCCGCAGCCGAGATCTATAACCCTCTCTTTTACAAAAGGAAGGTATTTTTTTATTATTCTTTTCTGAATGACGTTGTATTCCCCGTACGTATGGGCAAACCTGTCAAAGCTTCCTGACTTTTTTTCCATTTTCCGTTTTCCATTATAAATTGTGATATAATTCTACCCAAAAAAGGTAAAAAATGACCGGTATTTTATTTACTGTTCAAATTGTTTTGGTAGTTGCTATAGTTATTCTGGTACTGCTTCAGAAATCTCAGTCCATGGGGCTCGGGGCATATTCAAGCTCAAACGACACGGTGTTCGGCGCAAAAGGCCCTATGAATTTTTTAACAAAAGCGACAATGATATTGGGACTCCTTTTCGTACTCAACACCCTTACCCTCGTATATCTGTACAACAAACAGGCAAACACTTCGGCACTTGACGAAGTTAAAATCCACAAAACGGCTCCGGCGCCTAAAACCGCCCCGGCCGTTCCGAGCGTTCCTCAGGCTCCGGCCAAACAGTAATGAGAAACCTGCTTTTTTTCATCCTGCCGCTTTGGCTTTTCGCCGAAGCTCATCTGTTCGTTTTACACAGAATAGACGACAACAGACACCCTTACACAAACACGTCTTCAAAAGAGCTTATAAAATATTTCGAATACATAAAATCACACGGATACAAGGCCGTAAAACTCTCGACACTCTTAAAAACACAAAAAGAAGGTAAAAACATAGACAAAATTGTTGTTTTTACAATAGACGACAGCTACAAAAGCTTTTACAAAAACGGTCTGCCGCTTTTTAAAAAATACGGCATTCCGTTCACACTTTTCGTCTACGGCAAGGCAACATCCCGAAAATGGGGAGATTTCATGAGCTGGAAGGAAGTTAAAGAGTGTACCAAATACGGGGAGCTCGGTGTTCACAGCTGGGCACACCCGCATCTTGCAAAGCTGAGGGATGAAGAAATAATAAAAGATACGAAAAAAGCAATCGCCGCTTTTAAAAAGCATATCGGCTACGTGCCTAAGATGTATGCCTACCCCTACGGGGAATACGACGAACGGGTAAAAAAAATAATCAACTCTTTTTTCCCGGTTATAGCCAACCAAAACCCGGGGGCGTACGCCCTCTCCTCGCCTCAAAACGACATAGACAGGTTCGCCCTCACAGGCACGGTGGACATTTCGAAAAAACTTAAAACCAAAGTTTTAAACATTAAAAACCTTAAGATAAAAAGAAATAAAAACACGATAACCGAAATCAGCGGATACACGGACAGACCTTATGTGAATATTTACATAACGAAACTCGGCTGGAAAGGCGTAAGGGTTAAAAACGGACATTTTGAATATAAACCCGGTTTCGAACTGAAAAAATACCGAAACCGTGTTATCATAAGATATAATTATGAAATGATTTCAAGATTAATTCTAAAGGAGGAATAATGGAAGAAGTATTTGAGTTTGCCAAAGAGCATATGGAAAAGAGCATTGAGGTTTTAAGAAAAGATCTAAACACACTAAGAACCGGAAAAGTGTCCATTCACGTTCTTGACGGGGTGAAAGTCGAATATTACGGAGCGCCGACTCCTCTTAATCAGGTGGCGAACGTAAACGCCGTAGATGCGACTACGATAGTCGTAAGTCCGTGGGACAAATCCATTATCGGCGATATAGAAAGAGCGATTCAGGAAGCAAACGTAGGGGCTAATCCGAACAACGACGGTGACGTTATCAAGCTTTATTTCCCTCCGATGACGGAAGAAGAGAGAAAAAAACAGGCGAAAAAAGCAAAAGAATTCGGCGAAAAAGCGAAAATAGCAATCAGAAACATAAGACGCGAAGCAAACGACGACATTAAAAAAATGTTCAAAAACAAAGAAATAACCGAAGACGATCAAAAAAGAGGGCTTGACAAAGTTCAGGAAATTACAGATTCTTTCGTGGCTAAAGTGGATGAAATAGTAAATAAAAAAATCGATGACGTAATGAAAGTTTAATCTAACGGAGAATTGAGAATGGATAATGGAGAATTAAAAGAAATATATGAAAACCAGGGGGCCCTTTTAAAGGGGCATTTTCTTCTAAGCAGCGGCAAGCACAGCGAATATTACCTTCAAAGCGCAAGGGTTTTAGAACACCCCGAAATTGCCGAAAAACTTGCGAACGAACTTGCAAAACAGATAAAAGAAGCCGGAATTGAAGTAGATACGGTATGCTCTCCCGCAATAGGCGGGCTGCTTGCCGGATATGAGCTGGCGCGTGCGTTAGGGGTCAGATTTATTTTCACCGAAAGAGTCAAAGGCGAAATGACTTTAAGAAGAGGATTTGAAGTAAGAAAAGGTGAAAAGATCCTAATCTGCGAAGATATTATTACAACAGGCGGGTCCGCAATGGAAGCCGCAGGGGAAGTTGAAAAAAGAGGCGCCGAGGTTGTTGCGTTTGCGGCAATCGCCAACAGGGGAGTGTGTAAAAGGATAAACGGAAAAAGCGAAAGAAAGAGTGAATGCAAACTTCCTGCCGACAAGCCTTTTTTCGCGCTTGACGATTTTGACTTCGAAGTGTATGATCCGCAAAACTGTCCTATGTGCAAAGCGGGAAGCACTCCGGTTAAACCAGGCAGCAGAGGAAATTAATGCCCTGCCCCCTTTGCAGTCCCGGAAACGAAAACGTAATTTTTCAAAACGGTTTTCTAAGGGTTATCCTCATTGACGAAATACCGGGATACATAAGGGTTATTACACAAAAACACGTTAAAGAATTCAGCGATTTAAGCGATCAGCAAGCAATTGAAATTATGCTTTTAGCAAAAAAAATAGAAAAGATTTTAATTGACACCCTAAATCCCGACAAAGTAAACATTGCGATGCTCGGAAACATGGTGCCGCACCTTCACATCCACATCATTCCGAGATTCAAAAACGACCCGTGGTGGCCGGGGGCGACGTTTTGTGAAAAACAAAGAGACTTTGATTACCCCGTAACACAAAAAGATCTGAACAACCTGATTACTTCAATAAAAGAACTAAATGGCAAATAAAACTTTTTTCGTTTTAAGTCTTTTTTATTTTCTTTTTTTCACCCTTATAGGCGATTACGTTATTTTTATGCCGAAATTTTTCAAACAGATAGGTTTCAGCGCGAAAGAGATAGGTATAATTTTTTCAATGATTCCGATTGCGAGGTTTTTAATCCCTTTCATATATCTTAAAAAACCGCTCACAAAATTCGATTATGTTTCGGCGCTTGTGCTTTCAACAGCAGCCTCTTTTTTACTTTTAACCCACAGTTTTTATCCGATTTTAATTGCTTTTTTTCTAATCGGTGTGAGTTTCAGCATCGTATTTCCGTACATTGAGGCAATAGCAATAGAAACGCTTAAAGAAAAATACGGCAAAACAAGGGTTTACGGGAGTATAGGCTTTATGCTGTTCGGAATCGTTTTTTCATACATAAACGGCAATCTGGTATGGCTTTTTATTATTTTAATGATTCTTACCAATATAACGGCCTTATATTTTTTAAGAGACACCAAAATCGTAAAACATTCCGCATCAATAAATCTTCTTAAAGAATGGAAGTTCTGGCTCGCCGTTGTATTTTTACAGATAAGTTTCGGAGGGTTTTACAATTTTTTCACCATATACAATTTAAACCACGGAATACCGAAAGAGTATATAGGATGGCTATGGGCAATCGGCGTTACGGCCGAAATATTTATTTTTATTTTCCAGCACAGGTTCATCGCCGGATTCAAACCGGTGTTTTTACTGAAAATTTCAATCGCACTTACGGCTTTGCGATGGTTTATGCTCTTTGCGTTCGCCGGCAACCTAACAATGGTAGCGGTATCGCAGTTAATTCACGCTTTTTCATTTGCCGTATTTCACACCTCGGCCCTTTTATATATTTCGAAACATTATACCAACAAAACGCTCGCCCAGCAGTTTTACGCCGGAATAGCTTACGGAATGGCGGCATTTACGGGAAGCATACTTTCGGGAATAATGTACGGGGAAAATCTGTTTTTGTACGAAAGTTTAATAGCGCTTTTGGGATTTTTGATTATGTTATAATACAAAACAACACAATAAAAAAGGAGCGTTTTGCTGCCGAAAAAAATACAGGACAGAAAAACAAAACTGAATTTCGAAAATACGGTTATTTCAGGGCCTAAGGGGGTGGGAAAAACATTTCTGGTATTCAGTTTTTTAGAAAGTTTCAACGGAAAATACAAATATCTGGATTTTGCGGACTACAGGGAAAAAAATTTCGATTTCGAAGGGTATGATTTAGTAATATTCGACAATTTCGACTTTTCAGTGGAAATACCCGAAACAACCGTATTTATAATAACCGATAAAAACATTGAAGTTGACGGTTTCAGACACATCCGTTTAAAAGGGCTGGATTTTGAAGAGTTCTTCTCTTTCGACAATTCCCAGAGCATTACGCACAGTTTCGATAAATTTTTAAAAACGGGAAATTTTCCGAGAAGCGTCTTTTTGGAGGATTATTTTAAAGAAGAGTATCTTAAAGAACAGTTCGAACTTCTGCCTTACAATAAGGAGATAATAAAATTCTATTTTTCACACATCGGCGAAAAATTCACGCTTTATCAGATTTACCAAATATTAAAAAAAAGAATAAAAATAAGCAAAGACCGCTTTTACAAAACAACGGGGGAACTGCTGGAAAAAAGAGTGATTTTCGAAGTTGACAAATTCAATTCCCCGAAATCCCCTAAAAAATTCTATTCTTACAATTTCGCTTTCAAAAACATCCTTACAAACAGAAAAAACATACTTTTAACGTTTGAAAACATAATTTTTCTTGAACTCAACGAAGATGAAATCTATTATAAAGACACCCTGAGCTTTTACCTGCCTCAAAAAGAATTAGGAATTATGGTTATGCCGTTTGCAAACGAAGAGATACTGAAAGAAAAACTCAAAAAAGTAAAAAACGTAAACAAAGTGCAGGTTATTACAATTTCGAACGAATTTGAATTCGAACATAAAAATTTTGAAGTGGAGGTAACACCGTTTTGGCAGTGGAGATTTGCGGAATAGATGAAGCCGGAAGGGGTCCTATAGCCGGACCACTCGTGGTGGCGGGATGTGTTTTTAGAATTGAGAATGGAGAATTGAGAATTGAGAATTATTTAGATATGTTAAACGATTCAAAAAAGCTCAGTGCGAAAAAAAGGGAGGAGCTTTTTGAAATTATTAAAAACACGTGTGAGTATCATATCGTTTTTGTAGACAATAAAACAATAGACGGAAAAGGGCTTTCTTTTGCAATAAAATCGGCGCTTACGCAAATCAAAGAAACGTTAAAAGCCGACAAATACCTTTTTGACGGTAACTCGAATTTCGGCGTTGAAGGTATCGAAACAATTATAAAAGGCGACGGTAAAGTTAAAGAAATCAGTGCCGCCAGTATTCTCGCAAAAGTCAGCAGGGACAGATATATGTCCGAAATTGCCGAAAAATACCCGATGTACAATTTTAAAAAACACAAAGGCTACATTACAAAAGAACACATCGAAGAAATAAAGAAACACGGATTCAGCGACATCCACAGAAAAAGCTATAAATTAAAAGCTTTGGAACCGACACTGTTTTAAGGAGAATGTTTGAGAAAATTTGTTTTGCTTTTATTTGTTATTAATCTGTACGGGGCGTTTCCCTCGTGGTATTATAAAGTTAAAGGCATTAAACGCCAAAAACAGGCTTTCGTCGAAATAATGCTGCCCCTGATACAGGCCGAAAACAGAAAAATAGAAAAACTGAGAAACACCGTTATTGAAATTTTTAAAGACCCTTATTTTTTAATGAATCCGAAAAAAGTCTCTTTTCTGGCCAAAATAGCCAAAACGTACAAAATAAAGCATATTACCGACGAAAAAGAGTTTTTAAAAAAAATAAACATAATTCCGGCTTCTTTAGCCCTTGCACAGGCCGCAATAGAAAGCGGATGGGGAAAAAGCCGATTCGTTAAAGAGGCTAACAACATATTCGGCCACTGGACATATTCGAACAAAGGACTTGCGCCTAAAAGCAAATACGACCATATAAAAATAAACTATTCGATAAAGATATTTCCTTCTCTCGAATCTTCCATTGCCGCATATATGAAAAACCTAAACAGAAACCCGGCATATAAAAAATTCAGGGATTTAAGGGAAAAATACCTTGAAGAAAACAAAACTTTCACGGGTCTTGCGGCGGCGGACACCATGATAAACTATTCCCAAAAAAAAGAGGAATATGTTAAACTGCTAAAACATATGATAAAAGCCAATAACTGGCAGAAATATGACAGGAAACCGAAAGGAACGGAATGAACGGATACATAAATTTAACACTTGAATACGGTCTGAAGGTTATAGGTGCCGTTGCGATTTATATAATGGGAAAATGGCTTTCGAAACAGTTTACCAAACTTTTCAGAAAAATGCTTGAAAAATCAAATACCGACATAACCCTGATAAAGTTTTTGGGTGATCTCGTATATTTCGGCCTGCTGGTGCTGGTGGCGATTGCAGCACTCGGTACTCTCGGGATTAACACCACATCTTTTGCAGCGGTCATAGGTGCCGCCTCTCTGGCTGTGGGTCTTGCCCTTCAGGGAAACATTGCAAATTTAGGCGCCGGTGTTGTTTTATTGTTTTTAAGACCTTTTAAGGTGGGAGATTTTGTAGAAGCGGGCGGGGCTGTAGGTGTTGTGGATGCAATAGGTATTTTCAACACAACATTCAAAACGGGGGACAACAGGATTATAATCGTTCCTAATTCCAACATTTTAGGAGGTAATATCACAAACTATTCCAGAGAAGCCGTAAGAAGAATCGATTTGGTAATAGGGGTCGGATATGAAGACGATTTAAAACTTGTAAAATCTACTCTTGAGGAAATTCTAAACAACCATCCTAAAGTTTTAAAAGACCCTGCACCTGTGGTGGCTTTGGCCGAACTTGCCGACAGCAGCGTCAATTTTAATGTAAGACCCTGGGTAAAAAGCGAAGATTACTGGGAAGTCAGAAGCGAACTGCTTGAGACTATCAAAACCACATTCGATGAAAAAGGAATCAACATCCCTTATCCTCAGATGGATGTTCACATAGATCAAAAAGCGGCTTAATTTCCGCTTTTTACAAATTCTTCAATATTCCTGTAAATCCCGCCCATAAGTTTTTTCCTTGCCTCTATGCTTGTCCATGCTATATGAGGGCTTAGAAGTGTTTTTTCTTTAAATTTCAAAAGAGGATTATCCGCATTTACAGGCTCTTTTTCAAATACGTCAAGTCCGACGAAAATATCTTTTTGTTCTAAAACTTCGGCAAGATCCTTTTCATTTATAATCCCTCCTCTTCCGAGATTTACAAGCACTGCGTTATCCTTAACGAGTGACAGTTTTTCATAATTTAAAAGATTTTTTGTTTTTTCGTTCAAAGGAGCGTGTACGGATATAATATCGCTTGTTTTTAAAAGTTCGTCAAGATCAACCCTTTTATATTCAGGATTGCTGTTTTTACCGCTTGTGGAATAATAGATTACATCCGCTCCGAAACTTTTTGCAATTTTAGCAACACCCCTTCCTATCTCGCCGAGTCCTATTATCCCCCATTTTTTCCCGTTAATTTCAAACCAGTTCAGAATATGTGTAAATATTTCGCCGTTTGGATATTTTTTGCGTGTGTATCCGTCAAAATAACAGACTTTGTTCAACAGTCCCAAAACAAGTGCGAATGTCTGCTGAATAACGGCATTTGTGGAATAACCGGCCACGTTTTTTACAATTATCCCTTTTTGCTTCGCATATTCCAAATCGACATTGTTCATTCCCGTAGCTGCAATCTGTATAAATTTAATATCCGCATTGTCCATAATGTTTTTATCGATTACAACCTTGTTGGTTACCGCTATATCAGCATTTTTCACCCTCTTTAACGTTTCGGAAGGCTTTGTCGTTTTATAAACCTCTACGTGTCCTAATTTTTCGAACCTTTCAAAATCAACGTCCCCCAGGGTCAAAGCGTCCAGAAAAACAATTTTCATTACGTTCCTTTAAGTTTTTCGATAATTATATCAAATCGGTTTATAAGTGTCTGTCACTCTCAGTTCTCAATTTTCAATTGTGCTATAATTATCAAAAAGAATATCTGTTAAAAGTCAAGAGTTTTAATGTGAATTGTGAATAATTATTTTTCCTTTTTAAAAGGAATTTGTATATATTCAACAAAAGGATAGTTGTCTTTTAGAAGATATTTTGCAGACTTATCGAGGTTTGAATTTGATGTTATATATAATCTTCTAACCTTTTTAAATCTTCTATATTCTATATGATTATAAAGAAATAAGTAACAATTTCCTAAAAATTCTTTTATCTCTTTATGACTTATTACAGGTATCTCCCAATTTTTACACTGTATTAATAATAGCTCATGTCCTTTTTGAGCTATTATATCTATTCCCTCATCTTTTTCTTTTTTTTCAAAATTATTTATTACTTCATATCCTTGATTTTTAAAATAGTTACTTACATAATATTCAAAATCTTTGCCTTGTTTGATTATGTTTTTTGGATAAAAATGATATCCGTTTAAATAATAAATTGTTTT